>JAURJS010000044.1 GCA_030832135.1 Candidatus Planktophila sp. | reverse complement strand
TGGAACAACGTTGTGTTCAAAGTCGTAGACCTTCGCCTGGCCGGCAGCGGTCAACATCGGGATGATATTTCCACCGAGATCATGACGTGATTCGAGATCTTCTGAATCAAGAATAAGAGCTTCTTCCATCACATCGCGCTTAAAGATGTAGTTACCCATTGAGACCAATGAGAGATCTGGATGGCCTGGCATAGCAGGAGGATCTGATGGCTTCTCATGGAATTTCTTAATTGTGATTCCATCTTCTTCAAGTTCAATCACACCAAAATCATGAGCCTCTGCACGTGGCATACGAATCGCAGCAATAGTGACACCGGCTCCTGTGCTCAGGTGCTGGTCATACATCTGACTTGGATCCATCCGATAGACGTGATCTGCACCGAAGACAACAACGTGCTTTGGATTCTCATCGGCAATCAAATTGAAGTTCTGCAAAATTGCATCTGCAGAACCTGTATACCAACGTGGTCCAAGTCGTTGCTGTGCTGGTACTGGAGTGACGTAATTTTCAAGAAGGGTCGACATGCGCCAGGTTGTTGTGATGTGGCGGTCGAGAGAGTGGGACTTGTATTGAGTGAGCACCGCAATTTTGCGCATATCGGCGTTAACAAGATTAGAGAGTACAAAGTCGATGAGGCGATATGAACCACCGAAAGGAACAGCAGGCTTTGCACGATCTGCCGTGAGCGGCATCAATCGCTTACCTTCACCGCCAGCGAGGACGATTCCGAGGGGTACTTCAAAGCGAGCCATGAAGAAAGGTTACTCAACTAGTTATAAAGATGCCATAGTCGGAAGTACTCTTTCTCAGTGAGCGATACAAATAATGAGACTCGAGTCGGGATTGTTACCAAGGAGTGGCCTCCAGCTGTCTATGGTGGCGCAGGTGTCCATGTCGTCCAATTAACCGAGGCGCTACGCAAACTCAATAGGGTTGAAGTCGATGTCCACTGCTTTGGTGGCCCACGAAGTGATGGCTCTTTCGGTTACGAGACTCCAGCAGAGTTCGCAGGTGCAAATCCTGCTCTCCAGGCGATTGCAACAGATCTGGCGATCGCCAACAATCTCGCCAATGTTGATGTGATTCATTCGCATACTTGGTATGCGAATATGGCAGGCCATACCGCCTCCCTGCTCTATGGAACCCCACATATCGTTAGCGCCCACTCTCTCGAACCGCTGCGCCCATGGAAGGCAGAGCAACTCGGTGGTGGATATCAGATCTCATCGTGGGCGGAGAAGACTGCCTATGAAGGTGCCGCTGCAATCATCGCAGTCAGCGATGGAATGCGCGCCGATGTCTTGCAGGCATATCCCAACGTCGATCCAAATAAGGTTGTCACCATTCGCAATGGCGTAGACACAACTCGCTTTGCTCCAAATCATGATGACTCTGTTCTGAAGGAATTCGGAATCACAGGTCGCTACGCCATGTTTGTCGGACGCATAACTCGCCAAAAAGGTTTAGCTCATCTCTTGCGGGCATGGCGTGATGTCCCATCAGATTATGGGTTAGTACTTGCAGCAGGAAGCCCCGATGAACCAGGTATTGGCAATGAAGTTGCAGAGTTAATTGCTGAGCTCCAAGCAAGTAGATGTAATGTCTGGTGGATTAAAGAGATGCTCCCCCACGATAAGTTAACCGCTGCCCTTACTCATGCCGATTTATTCCTCTGTCCTTCCATCTATGAACCTCTCGGCATTGTTAACTTGGAAGCTATGGGCTGTGAGACTGCAGTGCTCGCCTCTCGCGTGGGTGGAATTCCAGAGGTGGTCAGCCATGGATCAACCGGCGAACTAGTTGATTACACCGAAGGCGATATCCCCCGATTTGAAGGAGCGATCTCCGAGGCAATCACTCGATTGATGGCAGATCCTGACCTTCTCACTCAGTACGGAAAAGCAGGGCGCCAGCGCGCAATCTCTGAATTTGGGTGGGATGCAGTCGCTGCAACTACACTGGCGCTCTATCAATCAGTCATCAAGTAAGCGTTAATTAATTCGCTTCACATCAGTATCGGAGATGTAATGTCGCGTCGCGGCTGGGTCCTATTCCTTCTCACCGGCTTGCTCTGGGGCGTTCCATACCTCTTCATTAAAGTTGCCGTCGATCCCGATAATGGATTTAGCCCAGCAATCGTTGTCTGCCTGCGCACGGCCATTGGAGCTGCAATCTTGATTCCATGGGCTCTTCACCAAAAGACTTTAGGTTCTGCAATCCGCGGAATTAAATATGTTCTCCCCTATGCATTCTTAGAGATGATCGGCCCATGGATTCTGATTGGAACTGCGGAGCAGAAAATCTCATCTGGTCTTGCAGGTCTGCTCGTTGCATCCGTTCCAATCTGGGCAACCATCTTCGCCTCACTTCGTGGTGATAAAACAGTCTGGCATCACAAGCGACTCTTCGGTCTCGTCATTGGATTTATTGGCTTAATAGCAGTTGTTGGAATTGAAAGCATCAAGGGTGGCTCTGATCCGCTATCGATTGGAATGGTTCTTCTCGCATCCATTGGATATGCATATGCGGTGATGTTTGTGCAGAGCGGATTGCCCGGTGTATCGGGTGTGGCGATCAATGCCGTGGCGATGGCGATCACCTCAATCTTCTATCTCCCGGTCGCTATTGTGCAGTGGCCAACTCACCACATCTCAGCCTCTGCGATTCAAGCGGTAATCGGGCTAGGCGTGCTCTCAACAGGTGTTGCCTTTGCAATCTTCTTCACATTGATTGCCATTATCGATGTTGCTCGCGCCTCACTTGTTACCTACTTAAATACCGCATTTGCTGTGGTTCTTGGCGTCATTATTCTCGGCGAGCCTCTTACAATAGGAATCATCCTTGGACTTCCATTGGTGTTAATTGGTTCTTACTTTGCAAGTCGAAAGAGCGAGGTCACAACTAGTGCTTAGTGCAATCTTCTTAGGTGTTGTGCAGGGGCTTACCGAATTCTTGCCCATCTCATCTAATGCGCACTTAGCAATTATTGGAAGGTTGATGCCTTCAGCCGAAGATCCAGGCGCAGCATTTGTTGCAATCACTCAGATTGGAACTGAGCTCGCCGTCTTGCTCTACTTTCGCAAAGATATTCTCTCCATCATCGCTGCTTGGCTTAAATCACTCAACCGTAACTCCCACCTGACCCATCACGAACGTAGTGATGCCCGCCTGGCTTGGCTAATCGCCATAGGAACTCTGCCAATTGTTTTTCTCGGCTATCTCGGGCAGAGCTGGATCGAGAATGAACTTCGCTCACTATGGATTATCGCTGCAACTCTGATTATCTTCGGCTTCCTCCTTGGCTTCCTTGATTACATGGGGCGCAATGAGCGCACCATTGATCAGCTCACCCCCGGCCATGGAATCCTCTATGGCTTTGCGCAATCTCTGGCTCTCATTCCAGGCGTCTCGCGCTCTGGCGCAACGATTGCGATGGGGCGCTTACTTGGCTATCGCCGTGAATCTGCACTTCGCTACTCATTCTTACTAGCTCTTCCCGCAGTATTTGGAAGTGGCATCTATCAGTTAAAGAAGGCAATTGATGAACCAGGTGATCAAGTCTTCACAATGCCTGAGACCCTCACTGCAACTCTCGTAGCATTCTTAGTGGGATATGCGGTAATCGCTTGGTTGATGCGTTACATCTCAACGAAGTCGTTCACGCCATTTGTCATCTATCGAATCATTCTTGGAACTGCTCTTCTGATTGCTCTCTCAACCGGAGTTATCAGCGCTTAAAAAACGATTAATGCTTCTTATCTGAGAAGCCGAGGCGCTCAAGAAGCTTAGGATCTCGCTGCCACTCTTTCGACACCTTCACATGAAGACCAAGGAAGATACGTGCTCCTAGCTCGCGCTCAATATCTTTACGTGCACGCATGCCAATATCCTTCAAGCGTTGACCTTGATGACCCAGAATGATTCCAGTCTGAGAATCTCGTTCGACGTGAATAGATGCATGGATGTCATAGAAGGGACGTGTGCCATTTGGCTCACGCTCAGACATCTCATCGATAGTAACCATGATGGAGTGTGGAAGCTCTTGGAGAGCATCGCGCATTGCTGCTTCACGGATGAGTTCGCAGATGAGCTGCTCAGTTCCTTGATCGCTCTTCTGATCTTCTGGATAGAAGGCTGGACCCACTGGAATGTTCTGGCCAATAATCTTCTCTAGCAATTCAATCTGATCATGGATGACAGCAGAGACGGGAATGATCTCATCCCAGGTAAAGCCATCTGCCAGATCGCTAATTGTCATCAAGCGGTCAGCCAAGCTCTTCTTATTTACCGTGTCGGTCTTGGTGACAAGAGCAAACTTCTTTGCGCGCGGGTGCTTTGCAATCTCTGCCGCAATAAATTGATCTCCCGCACCAGTTGCTTCATTGGCAGGTAGGCACATCATGATGACATCGACTGAGTCGAGGTTCTCATTAACAACCTTATTGAGGTGATGGCCGAGCAACGTGCGAGGCTTATGAACGCCAGGAGTATCAACTAGGACAGCTTGGAAATTCTCGTTATTGATAATTCCGCGGATTGCATGGCGGGTAGTGTTGGGATGATGCGAGGTAATCGCAATCTTGCTTCCTACTAAAGCATTGATCAAGGTGGATTTTCCGGTATTTGGGCGGCCAACAATGGCAACGAAGCCCGAACGGAAATCACTCATGTCCCTATTCTCTCATTACTTCCCTCATGCAGAGACCAGTGAAGTCAGAAGCTCATACGCATCGGCGACTGAAGTCACCAACTCAGCGCTGCGCTCACCAATTAAGCGATGGCACCCTTCCGATGTGGGAGCGTTAATTGGTCCTGGAATAGCCATCACAGGTCGCAATAGATCTGAGGCATCTCGCGCTGTGCGCAGAGATCCACTTCTAAATGCCGCCTCCACAACAACGGTGCCTCGTGAGAGAGCTGCAATCAATCGATTGCGCACCAGGAAGCGATGAGGACGTGCAATAGCACCAGGTAGGTATTCAGTAATGATTGCGCCACTTTCAACAATCTCATCAAAGAGCCGTTGGTTGCCTGCTGGATATGAGGAATCTAAACCCGATGCCGTAACAGCAATTGTTGAACCTTCAGCGATGAGAGCCCCTTTATGCGCCGCCGAATCAATTCCATATGCGCCACCGCTGACAATCGTCCATCCTCGATCGACAAATCCTGCAGCAAATTCGTGAGCATTCCTTACTCCGTATGGCGTTGGATTTCGCGTGCCCACAATAGAGAGTGAGTTATTTCGCAATGCCGAAACCTCACCTTTGACGAAGATTCCGAGCGGAGGCGCCGCCAAATCATTGAGCGCTTCGGGCCACTGCTCATCCTCTGGTGTAAGCCAGACTCCCCCGCATGCCTCGAGTGAGTCATATGCACTCCGTAAATCAATCCGCTCATCAACTGGGATTCTGCTAAAGATTTCGGCCAAGCCATACTCAGAAATATCACGAGCTAGCGCAAGGCTTCCAGGTTCATGGCGAGCAGCAATTATCAGCCGCATATCTCTAATGGGTATTTCAAAAAGCGTCGGTGAGATAAATTCTTGAACTTTGATTTCCATCTAGAGAAGATAGGAGAGAAGGTCGCTCAGCACAGCGGCCTTCTCTTCTTCTGTGGATGAATTACTGTGTCGTGCGGAAAAGTATGTAATTTGCAATCATGCGATAGAGAGCGCCAATTACTTGGTAAATCCAGGCAGTTAGAGCCGCTGCAAAAATGCCGAGTATGAATCCATAAAACTTCGTTCCATTTTCAGGACCCCAGATGAATGTGAAGACGATGAAGGTCGCAATTGCCAGGATATAACCGACAACTTGGATCACTCTTCCATAATTGTCAACGGTCTCTGCTGATGAGGCAGCTGAATATGCGAAGTTACTCTTTGTGGTGGACCAGGCCTTCGACGTTGGAGCCACCGGAGAATTACTCGCATGGGAAGTCGGCGCAGTCGATTGGGTCACGGAAGGCGCGGAAGGGATTGCATCTGGTGGGATGCTCTGTAGATGTGCCGTCTGACAGACGGGGCACTTCTTGAGAACGGCTGGATTGTATTGTCGACCACAGTTAAGGCAGTTGTATAGGCGATTTGTGCTCATAGAAGAATGGTTTCAATTCCTCTACTTTAATTCAAGAGTATTTCACCGTGTGACTAGTCAAGGAGCGCTGCGATATTTGAAAATGATTTACGGTGAATAGGTAGAACTCCAAGCTCAGCGATGGCTTTGGTATGTGCTGCGGTTATATAGCCCTTGTGACCGGCAAATCCATAGCCCGGATAGAGCGCATCCATCTCTCGCATGATTCGATCTCGAGTTACCTTGGCGATAATCGATGCTGCGCTAATTGCAGTGACAACTTGATCGCCCTTCCAGACTGCGACATTAGGTATAGCTAAACCTTCAATGGCATAACCATCGGTCAGGACATAACCAGGTGTAATCGAAAGACCATTGACCGCTCTTCGCATTCCATCGAGATTTGCCGCGTGAACGCCACGAAGATCAATCTCCTCCGGTGAGACTTCAATAATGCTCACAGCTGCCGCATTTTCCATCACAACATCGAAGAGAACTTCTCGCTTCTTCTCTGATATCTCTTTTGAATCTCGCATCTCTGCCCAGATATCGGCAAAGGGATCATCGAGAATGACGGCAGCGATTACCAGTGGACCAGCACACGGACCACGTCCTGCCTCATCTACACCTGCTAAGGGAGATATCTGCGCATCACGCAACATCTCTTCGATGCGCTTTCCTTCATGCGGCTTTGGTGTTGATGCCATTGGCGTAGCGAGAATTACTTAGTTGAAAGTGGGTTATTCGATGAAACGAAGCCGAAGTTCTCAAAGGGCCAGATAATTCCAAATACACGACCGGTAATCTTTGAAACCGGAACCATTCCATTATTTACATCATCTTGGTGATAGCGAGAGTCCGCAGATGCTCCGCGGTGATCTCCCATAACCCAGATCTTTCCTTCGGGAACTGTCACATTAAAGTCGAGTTCAGAGGGCTTATTTCCCGCGAAGATATATGGCTCATTGGTCTTTTCGCCATTGATAGTCAAACCACCATCTTTATCGCAACAAATAATCTTGTCACCGGCAACGCCGATAACGCGCTTGACTAGGAACTGCTTTGCAGGATTTGGTAGTACGCCGGCGAAGACGAGGACATCTTTCGCGGTTCTAATAATCTTATTGCCTGACTCTTCTTCCACTGGAATAGGAAGCCAATTGGCAGGATCGCGGAAGACGACAACATCACCACGTTTAATTGATTTTGCGAGAAATGGAATCTTATTAACGGCAACGCGATCATTGACTTGAAGTGTGTTCTGCATTGAGCCCGAAGGGATATAGAAGAACTGCACCAAGAAAGTCTTGATGAGAAGTGAGACAGCGAGCGCGACTATGACAAGTACAGGGAACTCGCGAAAGAACGATCCCTTACGAGGCAGGTACTTAGAAATTTTTACTCAGCTGTAGTTGCATCAGCAGCTGGTGCTTCTGCTGCTGGTGTTTCAACTGCTGCTGGTGTCTCTACAACCGCTTCCGCGACTGGAGCTTCTACTACTGCCTCAACAACTGGAGCTTCTTCAACAACAGGAACCACTACAGGTTCTGGTGTTGAGAGGATTCCATCGCCGTAGCCGACAACGCCATCACGCTTTTCGCGGATCTTTGCAGCCTTACCGCGAAGGTCGCGGAGGTAGTAAAGCTTTGCACGACGTACATCGCCCTTCTGGACGAGTTCAATCTTTTCAATTACCGGTGTGTGTACTGGGAATGTACGCTCAACGCCCACGCCGTATGAAACCTTACGGATTGTGAAAGTCTCACGGACTCCATCGCCCTGACGGCGGATGACTACACCCTGGAAGACCTGAAGACGTGACTTGTTACCTTCGATAACGCGGACGTGAATCTTGAGCTCATCGCCTGCGCGGAACTGTGGGATGTCCTTGCGGAGGGATGCTGCGTCTACGACGTCGAGAATGTTCATTTTCAGGTCCTTAATTACTAGGTCTTAAGCGGTACGGAAAGTGCCGTACAGGATGCGTATCTTGCCATAGATGGGCCCTGAGGCGAAAATCGGCATCTCAGGCTTACTCGAGCCCGAGAAACTCCTCAAGCTCAGCGAAGAGGTGAGGACCTGCCGCCAAGGTCATCATGTAGGGAGCCTGGCCGTAGAGGCCAAAGCGAGCGCCTGCCTCGGTAGCAATCAGCCCAGCTGCCGCCCAATCCCACTCCTTGAGGCCATGTTCGTAGTAACCATCGACTCGACCCATCGCCACATGGCAGAGATCGACAGCTGCCGCTCCATTACGGCGAATATCGCGGATGATGGGAAGAGCTCTAGCGACATGGTCAATCTGCTGACCACGGTGGGCGGTGTCATATTGAAATCCTGTGGCAAGGAGCGCCCGGTCCATCTCAATCGGATCATTGCAGTGGATTGGACGGCCATTGAAGAAGGCCCCTGCCCCGCGCACAGCCCACCACGTGGAGTTGATGGAGGGCGCAGTCACAACTCCCACGAGTTGACCCTGCTCATCTTTCGCTGCAATCGAGACATTCCACCCTGGAAGGTCATAGAGGTAGTTGACGGTGCCATCGAGTGGATCGATCACCCAGGTAATTCCAGAGGCGCTCTCACGCGAAGCGCCCTCTTCGCCAATGAGGCCATCATCAGGGCGGGCGGCAAGAATCTGCTCAACGATAAAGGCCTCGACCTTGATATCCATCTGTGTCACAACATCGATTGCGGTCGATTTAGTTTCCACCCGCAGCTCTGCTGGGCGCTCGCTCAAGAGAGCAGCCGCCTCTCGACCAATGCGCTGCGCGAGTGCGAGAAGTTCACCCGCCAAGATTTGATCTGTGTTCTGAGCTGTCATAGCCCTGATTCTAGTGGCCTCATCAGTTATTCTCACCCCCATGAGTGAGCTCCGAATTAATGGCAAGAATGAAGAAGGCACCCATCTCAACTTGGTTGATAACGATGGCGCTCAATTCACCTTGCGCATTAGCGACACTCTCCGCGCAACGGTGAACCAACCACGTCTGACCTCCGTTCCATCTCATGATGCAGAAGAGACCGTCAGCGTTAAGGAGATTCAGCGCCGTCTTCGTGCAGGTGATGCCCCTGAGGTAATCGCACGTGAGGGAAATACAACTGTCGATAAGGTTGCACGATTCTCAGGACCAATCTTGCAAGAGCGCGAATACATTCTCTCGCAAGCACGTTCTGCTGCCCTTCGCAAAGATTCCACTCGCCTTGATATCTCTTTCCTTGAAGCTGTAGTCAATAAGCTCACCCCACGTGGCGTCGATGCCGATGATCTCTCCTGGAACACCTGGCGTCTTCCAGATGCAACATGGCATATCGAATTGCACTACCCCAACCGCGATGGCAATGGCGTTGCGACCTGGAACTTCGACACATCACGACGCACTATCAATCCCACCGATGACAATGGCGCATGGTTGATTGGTGAGGAAGCGCCAGCACGTGTGATTGAACCTGGCTTTATCACTGCAGAGCCAACACATCCTTCTCGCGTTGAACCTGTTGCTCCAGTCGAACTTCCTGGGGCAAGCTCGCTCTTCTCACCTGTCGTTGTTGAAGAAGAGAAGCCAGAGACACCACGCCTTGTCGCTATTCGCGATACACCTACAGCTGCAGATACTGAAGATGGCGTAGTTGCGCGCGCAAAGATTCCTTCATGGGATGAAATCATGTTTGGTTCAAAGGCGCCGGTCAACGATGCACCTGTCGAAGAGGATTACGACAACAATTAAGTAAGTATAGATTTACTGCGCTGTTGCGCTAAGAAGTGGCACAGTCGATTCAGTCAGACTATCTCCACCATGATGGCCCACCATCGCCCCCTCTTTATCGGCGCGGGTGGGATCGAGTAATACAAGATTATTTTGCGCAATGGCGATGATGTCACCAATGCGCTCTGCTGCATCTAGTGAGACGCGATCTCCAAAGAGACCGCTAGCTATGGCATCTTCGCGAGTGAAGACCTTTACCTTGGCGCCTAACGTCTCTTCCCAGCGCCCCATCACATCTACGCGCGGAGCCAAGTCGGAATCTTGTGGAAGGTAGAGATGGCGCATCCGAGGTTCACCTGCAACAGTGGCAATACCCTCAAGGAGATTGTTTTCAACGCCCATCACAATCTTCTCATCCACATTGATCATTCCGTGATCTGCGGTAATCCAGATGCGCACACCTTTTGGTAACTTCTCCAATAACTGCGCAACCATGGCATCGATACTTGAAAGGGCTGCAATCCATTTATCTGAGCCCACGCCATCTGAGTGGCCAGCAGAGTCGAGATCGTTGACATAGAGATAGACAAACGATGGCGTGCTCTTGAGCGCGGTAATCGTCTCCCCCACTAAATCGCTAGTGAGGTTTGCGCCTCGGTAGTGAGCGCCACGAAAGACGGCGCGTGTGAAGCCGGTATCTTCATAACGCTTTGCTGCCACATGGGTAACCGTGACACCCGATGCAGTTGCTCGTTGAAAGAGAGTAGGAACTGGTTGCCAGATTTCAGGATCGACGCGCTCATCCCATTTCAATGAGTTGAGTACTCGCCCACTACTGCGCGGAACGCGAACTGTGTAACCCATCATCCCGTGAGCACCTGGCATGGCACCGGTGGTGAGAGTTGCAAGGCTGGTCGATGTTGTTGAAGGAAATGATGTCTGCACAGAATGCGATAACGACATCGCGGCAAGGGTCGGTGCATGTTCACCAAATTGCGCTAAAAGGTCGGCACCAAATCCATCGATGAGAAAGAGAATCTCGCGACCGGTGGGACTTTCACCACATCCTGCAAAATCCTGAGTCTGTTCGACTCCGAGCCCGGCAAAAATAGAGGGCATGATCTGCGATAGGTGCACGGGGCAATCATCCCATGAGTATTCTTACCGCCATGTCACAGCTCACCTTCACAACATCGCCAGAGGTCACCGAAGCGCTCAAGAGCGGTAAGCCAATCGTTGCCCTTGAGTCAACAATCATTAGCCATGGACTTCCACGTCCATCTAATCTGACTGTGGCGCGTGAAGTAGAAGAGATTGTCCGCTCCCGTGGCGCGATTCCTGCAACTATCGCAGTCCTAGATGGCATAGTTCATATCGGTCTGACCGATAATCAATTAGTTGATATCGCCAACCGCGATGACATTGCAAAGGCATCCAGTCGTGACTTAGCGATTGTTGCAGCAAGTGGAAAATCAGCGGCAACCACAGTTGCTGCAACTGCTCACCTCGCAGTCCTTGCAGGCATTCATGTCTTTGCAACCGGTGGACTCGGTGGTGTGCACCGAGGCGCCAATGAGACATTTGATGAATCTGCCGACCTGACCGCACTTTCGCAGCTTGATATCACCATCGTCTGTGCTGGTGTGAAGTCGATTCTCGACGTGGCA
>JAURJS010000043.1 GCA_030832135.1 Candidatus Planktophila sp. | reverse complement strand
CTAGCGCTATCTGACCAGAAATGTTCTGACTGGTCATTTGCCATACGACCAGTCGTACTTGTCCAAAATGTCTAGTCAATGGGTTTCATCTCTAGAACACTACGACTCTGCTGGGTCTTTCCCCAGCGAACTCTAAGAGTGGAAAGTGAGGAGCATTTCGACATGGCAAAGAAATCGTCGAAGGCGTCCTTCTTGCCAGTACTCGTAGCACTCCTTGCTCTCATCTTAAGTATTGTGATTTACCTTCTCACGCGATCTGTTGCTCATGCATTCACGCTTCATCTCATCGGATATGTCTTAACTCCGCTATGTGTAGCCCTGAGCATGGGATGGGACACGATTGCTCAGCGCAGAGGTAAGGGAAACGATCAGTGGTTTGAGCAGAATGCAACGTACTCACGCATCTTGCGCGTTCTAACCGGCGTTTCTTTTCTCGTTGCCTTCCCTCATATCTATGCAATGGCGACGGATATAGCCGAAAAGATTGCGTCATAGAGATGAAGAAATTATTCGCACTTTTTGTCATAGCTTTCCTAAGCGTGGGAACTCTTGGAGCGATTCCGGCTTTGCTTCCAGCAGCAACGGCTGATAATCACAATGGTGCTTTCAATGGCGCCTTTGAAGATTTAGGACGCTGCCTGCAATCTCAAGGTAAGAATAAGACGCTCGATGTTTTCTATCTCATTGATGAATCAGGAAGCCTTAAGGCAACTGATCCAAAAGATGATCGCGCAGATATTTTGAGCTCAAGCTTGCAGCAGTTGGCTTCATTTAAAAATGATGTGACCGTCAATTACTCAGTCGCCTTCTTTGCGCATACTTATAGCGTCTGGCAGCCTTGGCGTACTGTGAATAAGGGCGGAATTGTCCCAGAGGCGGCTCGCCTCAATGCAGAAGTCCGCGATCGTAAGAACGGACAGCTCACAGATTGGCTGCAAGGAATCAATGGCGCCATTGATGAGCTCAACGCACAGCATTCACGAACAAATGGATGTAGCACGCTTATCTGGCTTACCGATGGTGGAATTCAGCTCACAACAACTGAAAAGACCGCAGATGCCATCGTTAGTCTTTGCTCCAATCGCTTTGATGTCCTGCGAAAGAATGGCGTGACTGTTCTTGGAATTCTGCTTAAGAACGAAGATGCGCTTGCTCGACTTACCCAAGAAGAACAAGAGGGTCAGGCTTTCTTGATGTCCTTGATGGGGCCGATGGTCACTGGTAATGGAACTCAATCAGATGGCAAAGATCTAACGTGCGGTACATATCCAGTCCCAAAGAATTATCGCCAAGGCGCATTGTTTGTGGCAAGCGATCCAAAAGAACTTGCTTTTGAGTTCTTGAAGCTGCCTCCACGTATTGAGGGTTGTGCAAATGTCGAAAAGTTTGGTCGTGGAGAAGATGAGTTTGAAATTGAAAATGGCATAAGCGAATTCCAGATAGTCACAACCGCTCGTGATTGGCGCCTCGAAGACCCAAAGGGTAAGTCACTCTACGCATCAAGCAAGGGCATCCGTGTCTTTGAGACTGCCGGTGCGGCTCAAATCAAGGTTGGCACAAATAGCTCTGGTAGAGGCAAGTGGAAGTTCAACGGAAATGGGGGAGACTCAGTTCTCTTCTATTGCAGCGGACTCGACATCCGCATTGATCCAGGTACGCAATTCATTTCAGGCAAGGCAGGAATTCTCTCTGGAAAAGTTGTTTCGCAGTCCACAGGTCTCCCAGCTGACTTAACGAAGTACGACTCAAACCACCCAATCACTGTTGAGTTGATCTCAGGTGGCAAGAGCGGCGCAAAGAAAGAGGCCGACCAAAGCAATCCTGCAAGCTTTATGTTGCAGAAATTCACACCTGGAACTGGCAGTGCGGAAGCCGAAGTCCGTATCACGCTTTATCTAAAGACTAAGAGCGGTATTGAACTCGCACCTGTCTCTATCTCCCAGAAGATTGATGTGAGACTTCTTAGCAATTATCCAACTCTTAAGAACGAACCTATTGTCCTTAGCGATCTCAACAAGAAACTAGGTCCAGCAACTGGAACAGTTGAATTCTTAGGACCTAAGAACACTGACGGAAAAATCTGTATTGATGACGACGCAAAGCCTGTCGTTATTGAGGATAAATATTCCCGTGCTGATTCATATGAGGTATCGGTCTCCGGTGTTGATGCAGACGGTTGCCTACCAATTCGCCAGGGTGAAGTCGCAAGCCTAAAGTTGAATGTTGATAATTCAGTGACGGCTGAGTCAGATGTCATTCTAGGAATTCCTATCTCATATTTCTCTGATGCTGAGCCCGGGAAGAATTTCACTTTGAATGCTGAAACTTGGCTCCACACGGGAACCGTGGGTCCAAAGGGTCTTGTCCGCACAATTCTGTTGATACTCGGCACCCTACTTCCACTTGTTTTGATCTACCTACTCAATTGGTTTGTTACCAAACTCAATGTCGGTAGCCAGCTCAAGCGCAACGTCTATAACGTGAAGGTGAATCCAGATGGCGGATTTACGGCACCTGATGGAAGTAAGTTGATTTCCGAGGATCTTGACTTTAAGGGAATGCAGCAAATGGGCGATGTGCGCACATTTACCGACCATGGCTTTAACTTCAAGGCAAAGGTTTCAAAGCTCGTATTCCCTGGCCCTTGGTATGAAGTTGCGGCCCAAGATGGAAATCGAGTCATCACTCTGGCTCATGCTGTGCCTCGGATGAAGAAGCACTTTGAATCCGGAAAGATTGCACCTACCTCAGATGACCTTGCGAAGATTTGGGTACTACAGATTCCAGATTCTGAATTGGCAAAGTTTGATAGGAACACAGCTGTCTCTGGAAAACTCGTTATCTTCAAGCGAGCAAACTCACGTGAGACGGATCAGTATCAAAAGGTCTTCCAATCAGTGACACATACGCCAGGTATCTGGCCAGCTATCACTCGTCTTGCCGAGGTAGTCAAGGCTGAATCACTGGTGAAGAAGTCAGAGGGCGGTAAATTCAATCGCCCCGGTTCAGGAAAAACCGATGGAAAGGGAGATGACCCTAAGGGCGGCGGCGGTGGAGGAGTAAAGCCACCAAAGCGTGGACCACGCCCAGGTGAAGGCGGAGGAACTACTCCAACTTCAGGTGTCGCACGGGTACGTCCTGGTACTCGTCCTTCTGGAACTTCATCAACATCGTCGACTACCTCGACCCCGATTCGTCCAGGTACTTCATCACCGACATCTGCGCCATCACCAACAAGCACACCAACTCCTTCCATTCGTCCAGGCACTGGCGATAAACCAAAACGAATTTAATTCAAGACAATCGAAAGGCTAAAAAATGCTATCTAAGTTCCTTCTCATTGGCGTCGGTGGTTCAGGCGGCAAGACTCTACGAGCCTTGCGCAATAATCTTGAATTAAAGCTCTCACAAGCTGGCTGGGAGGGAGAACTTCCTGCCGCATGGCAGTTCCTCCATATCGATAGCCCAGTTATTCAGGACGGTCCGAACTTCCCAGCACCACTCTTGCCGCCGACCGACTACCAGGGTCTCTCCAAGGCAGGTCAGGCTTACTCAGATTCTTATATGCGCGCGATGCAATATGTCGATGCCGCTGACAAAGACGATTTCTTGCGCTTCATGCCGAGCCCAGATGAGGTTAGCGTCAACCCTACGATCGGAGCTGGTCAATTCCGTGGCGTTGGACGCGTCCTACTCCTAGGCTCAAATGACATTGTGAGAAATGCTCTCAGCAACAAGATTGATAAATTGATGGGCGCAACAGCGACTTCAGATTTGATTTCAGTTGCAAAGATGCTCAAGGTCAATGAGCAGATTCAGCCAGCCCCAACAATCATCATCATTACCTCCCTTGCAGGCGGTTCTGGAGCAGGACAGTTCTTTGAGGTAGCAGAGTTGGTGAAGTCTGTTCGTCCAAATGAGAACTGGGTTCATGAGATCTACAACATGCTCTATGCACCAGATGTATTTACAGAGGTAGATCAAGAGCTTCTTGTTGGAAATGCCCTCTTCGCAATGAGCGAAGTGATGAATGGAACTTGGTCCAAGTCAATGACCGGCGGATCTAAGCGTTACTCAGCAAAGATGGGCGCAAAGATTCCAGAGGCGAACAAGGATTACCGTCCTGGCGCTAAATACAACTTTATGGTTGGTAAGGGTTTCTTTGAGACTCAGCAGGATGTCTACAAGGCTGTTGCTTCTTCTTTGGCAACCTGGATGACAGACCAATTTGTGAATGCGCGAATTATCGAATTTACTCAAGGTAACTATGCGAGCTCCACTCTTGAAAATAACCTTCCAGATCGCTCTGGACTCAAGGAAGCGAATAAGGATGCGACACCATTTCCAGCACTTGGATTTGGTCGAGTAGGGCTCGGCAAGGATAAGTTCGTTCAGTATTCAGCAGAACGTCTAGCACGCTCAGCCATCGATAAGATGCTCTTTGCTCATACAAAAGAAGATCCCAAGTTTGCAACGAAGACTGAAGAAGATTGGATCACCTTCTTCGCAGATAAGAGCCTCTTTGAATTCCTAGATGAGCTAAAGCTCAATGAAGAGACCGAAGAGCATAATGACATTATCGATTCTATTCGCCCAGATCGCACCGCGTTCTTCGCAGAATTCAAGAATCAGGTTATGCTATCTGCAAGTGAGTCTGTGAATCAGAAAACTAATGCGCAGTCACTGCTTGAGTGGGATGCTGCATTGCAGGATGCGTTCAATAAGCTGATTTCTTCTTATCTCGGACGGGAAGCGTTTTCCCTCTCTGAGAACATGCGCCCATGGGTGATGAATAAGAAGCAGGAGATTCTTGCCACAACATCACGTTATGTAGCCATGCAAGGTATCAAGGTAACTGCGGAAATCTTGCGCCGAGTTTCAGATAAATTGGTCTCTGTAGCTTCCGAACTCCGCGCAGAAGCAGAGGTCTCTCTCAAGTATTCACGAGACCTTGCTACATACATTCGCGGTGAACTAGGTCAGGTTCCCGAGAGAAATCAAGGAGCAATCGAGGCGACTCACCAGGCAGTCGAAGCATCTCTTGAGCATGTCGTTGACTCATTTAGCTTTAGAGCAGAGGCTAATCTCAAGCAAGAAGTCGCCACATTGATTATCGATATGGCCCATAACTTTATGGACCCACTTCGAAGTGACCTCATCGGCATATACCAAGGTTTGCTTGAAAGCAAAGAAGAATATGAGAAGTGGTCAGAGGAAGACTCTCACGCCGTCCCTAACTCATTCCGCCCTTCAAAGAATGAGAAGCTACTCATTGATACCGATGACTATCCAAAGGAATTCGCAAAGCTCATCAACAACTCAGTTACTGAGTCTCGACGTGCTAATGCCATGCAGGTAGTCATTAATGAAGTGATTATGGGTGCTTATGAGATTAAGGACCTCGATCGTCGCAATTGGTGGGAATTTATCTCTACTACTCGTGATTGGGTGCCTACAACAAAGGAAGCGCGCGAAGACTCTCTCCAAGTTCCCCAGAGTGCTAAGTTTGATGTGTCAATCAACCCACTCGACTATCTGGAATATGCTCAGAAATGGATGAAGCGAATGGGTACTCCATTTGCGATGTACCGTAATGAGACGCTCGCTTCATATCTATCTAAGGGCGAAGATCGATCAGAGATCAAGAGACGTCAAGATAAGTTTGTAGCGAAGCTGGAAGAGGCCATCAATGATGGTGCTCCACTAGTCAATTACAACCAGCGACTTCTTAATGAGGTTCATAACAATCGACCATCCATTAATACCGTGGTCTCAACTTTCCCGATTGCCAAGACTGATGATATTTATCCTGCTGTTGAAGCAGTACTTAAGAAGACCAATATGCTCGCTTCTGTAGGCGACAGCAGCTTTGATGCTCAATCGCCAGTGCAGCACATCGACTTCTTCAGCATCCATCAGGGCGTTGAGCCAATGGTTCTCGATTCAATTATGAAGCCGATCTCAGACTACTGGGATAAATACAATGGAGCTGCTAGCACCCGTGAAGCGCTTCTTTTGCATCGTCATCCTCGCCACGTATGGGAGACAATTCCAGCTGCTGAGAAGCCAAAGATCGACATCCTTAAGGGATTCTTCGTTGCAAAGGCTCTCAAGCAGTTTAAGACGGATCGACAGCTTCCGCTTGATGTTCAAGCTGCACTTGGTCCTAAGTTGAGCGTTTGGGATAGTTCAAACAATTCCTGGCTGGATTTCCCACACCCGCTATTTTCAAAAGAAATCATCCGTCCAAATGACTTCCCAGGAGCGCTCTTGTATTCAATTGCAATTGCAATCCTTGAGTCAAACGGTCAAGCATCCTTAGCACCCCTTGCCCCTTATCACCGTCTCCAGAAGCTTGCGGATATCGATACGCCTGACTCACCTACCTTGATCTGGATTACATCAGGAGATCTTGGACTTTCACCTAAGCCAGATGAGAAGCGTGCTGGAAGTGCTAGTGGTACTCCGGATGAGCGCAAGCGTGCAATGGTTTCTTACATTGACGAAAATATCTCGAAGTACAAGTCACGCTTTGAAAAGCAGAGCCTTCCAGCAGACCGTGAAGGATCATTGTCGAAGGATCTTACTTGGGATATCAGAGAGCAATTCATAGCAGCTCTCACTTCACTGAAGAAAGATATTCAAAGCCTCGATATCATCGAGATTGGTGAGGACGACGATTAATCATGTCATTTCAATGGGTTAATAACACCTTAAGTATCGTTCTGCTTCCAAGCGAAGATCGATACCCGATGGTGCATGAGCAATTGAAGGCATGGATTTCCGATGGGCTTTTGGGAAACTTCATCTGGCTGAGCGCTGAAGATATTCAGATCGAGGAGTTCGGTCCTCCAACGGTTCGCGGAACCGTATGGGGCTTGGACGAAGATCGCGAACTGACCGGAATTGAAATAGATCCATTTAATGTCATGGCTCGAAATGAATTCTCAGTTGTGAGAGTAATTGCAGTTCGAGTGCTTTCGAACAGCTACGAACCTGATGCAACTGAATATAAGAAATTCGATCATTTTGCAGACACGGTATACAAGTCTCTTCCATTGCTAACTGGAGAGGACAAAGCAGGAAGCAAGACAGACCTTCGACGGATAAATCTTGTTATCTATCCGACTGAGCTAAAGAAGACAGAGTATTCATTTGTCTTTAAAGGTAAGTGGGATCACCATGTAATCGCTTCTCCAGAGGATCGCAAGACACCTCTCTCAGGAGATAGATTTGTTAAAGAGGATGAGCGATACCCAAAGTTTATTGCCATGCATGTTGCTGCAACCGGTGGCCTTTGGAATGGAATTGCTCGAAGCCCATTTGATGATTTGGCAAAGCCTGAAAGTGGAGCACATTCTTATCAACTCTCACGAGTCTTCGTTAATTCAGTATTGACCGATGGGCTTTCACGGAGAATCGCTGCATCTGTTCTTTCCGACATTGCCGATCCGAAGATCGATCTGCATGCCAAGGGCTTGGTTGCAGAAATTCCTGGAACGGTATTCATCCCTGAAGACGATGTGGAGTCATGGGTTGATTCGATGGTGGAAATTGTCTTTGAGAGCGATAGAGCTGTCCTTGCATTTAAGGCACCGGAAGATTTATCTGAGCTTGAATGGAGCCGCTGGACAGAGTGGAAGATAATTAAGGATTTCTTTATCTTTGCTGGACAGAGATTCATCGTGATGCCTAAGTGGTGCTGGATCTGGTTCCGCCGACGGATCGGCAGAAAATTGCAGAATTCCCTTGCAGGCACAGAGGGTGGTCTATTTGTTGGTATCGATCAGCATGATTCTGAAGATATTCGTGACCGTCAAATATTTAGCCAGATGGAGAAGATTGACGATAACGTAAAGGACGCTCAGAAAGCTTTGATTGCGCCATTCCGAAAAGCAACCTCTGTTTCAAGAGCGACTTTGTGGTCTGAGATTAGGGAACTTATCTTTGGTTTCCTTGAAGGCGGGGATTTAGCGAAATTTGGAATTGAAAAATTCGATGATCGCGCCCCAATCTTTTCTAAGGTTTCTGATGTAATCCAGGATCCTCAAGAGACTTGGTCACTGAGTCCAGATTTAGCGCCACTGAGCGAAGTGAAGGTCATTGGTTGGGCTAACATTGATAGAGCGGATGAGCTTGTAGCTGTTCATAGCGCGCATCTTGAAAAGTGCAGAAGCGAACTAGATGAAAAGTTAAATCGAATGGTTGAAATTGATAAGAAGCTCTCCGAGCTAGAAGGAGAGAGCCATGAGTAACGAAGAGAATCTCGATCCGACACCTGCGAAAGAGTCGGATGATTTCCTGGCAAATCCTGACCAGGTTGCACCTCCTGAGACTCCTGAATCAGTAACACCTCCCGAGACTCCTGAAGAATCCCCTGTAGTGGAGCCTGTCGTCACACCTCCGGAGACACCAGAAGTGCCAGATAATTCGGCAGAGGAAGCACGCAAGAAAGCCGAAGAGGAAGCGGAAGCTGCTCGTGCGGCTGCTGAGCAATCACGCGAAGAAGAAGTGGCAAAACTTAAGGAAGAGCGAGAGAAGCTCTCCAAATTAGCCGAAGAGCTCACTGATGCAATCAAGATCAAGGAAGAAGCAGCATCGGATTTTGCGGATTGGGTCAACCGTCACTCAAGAACCTTCCTATGGAAGATGGTTGCCAAGATGAAAGAGAATCTCGGCGCTATTGCTCTAATGCAGGCTGGCTACCGTGAAGTGATGGAGAACATCAAGGTTCCACAGCCAGGTGAGTTAGTTCGATTGAGAAAGCGTTTCCATAAAACCATCTTGAGCGCCATCGGTGGAGGCCTTCTGGTCTGGCTTATCTATTTCTTGATTACTGCCTATCTGCCTTTTGCATGGGCTCTAAAGTTGACCAGTTTTGGCTCACTTATATTTAGATACACCTTATCTACTGTCATCGTGATCATCGTGAGCGCTCTCATGTTGTATTACCGTGACTGGCGTAAGTTCGACTGGAGCGTCAAGACTCTCAATCATGAACTTGCTGAAGTGACAAATGGCGTGGATAAAGTGCGCCAGGAAGAAGTTCGATTGGTTTCACTCTATCCGCAGGTGATGGATTGGCTTGAAATCATTGGATATTCCTTGAATCGACCTTGGACTATGAACGATCGTTGGTTTAAGTCATATCTTTCTGACCTTAACCAAGATGAGTTCCCATACTCACTCAGAATTGCTCAAGCTCAAGAACGTGACTCAGCATCAATGCATGCTCTCACCGGAAACACAATGAAGCGTTATGCCATTCGTGGTTGGAGAACGAAGGTCTTAAAGGATCAGATTCAGGCTATTGCTCAAAAGGTTGGTCTCCCTGTTGAGCGTATGAATGTTGAGGGTATCGATCAAGATATTGCCTACTCTCCAGGCGGACCACGCATGGAGCTTCGCAAGGGTCTTGAGAATCAAGAGGCACTCGAATTGGTAGCTCGCAAACAGCTAGTGCCACTTACTTTCAAGGTACAGAGTGAAGAGATTACAAAGTCTCGTCCACCTGTGAAAGAGAATCGAACCAATCGCCTTGATGCCATCCAAGCCGATCAAGCAGGTTTAGAAGAGGAAGAGAGGGTGGATTGGGATAAGTTCCTGCAGGAACCAATCGGTCCATTTAACGGAGTTGTAACTCCTTTCAGCCTTGCCTCTCTGGCTCCAGGTGAGATTATGAAGGGTTATCACGAGAAGCTCACTTCACACTTTGTGGTTCCAGAAAGACTCAAAGAGTTGGCTAAGGAAAATCCTGGCGCGAGAGTCGAAACATATCCAGAGACAGCAAATCTGCCAATGGATATTGTGATTCGCATGGACCTGTCAACTCCGATGAAGCCACACGCATTAAAGATTAATCCAAGAGGCGTGACCGAGGATTCAGGTGCAGTGGAAAGTAGTGCTCCTGTGGATGATCCAACTATTGGTGGCGATGACCATGATGAGGATGACGACTAAATAAACCCGAATTTTGGTTTATTTGGGTCGACCCCTGGCTTCTTTGGCAATTCAGGGATATCGGCAGTCGTGAAAGCTTCGAGTTCGTGGGCTTCAATTGTGCCATCTGCCATTGCGCGAGTGGTGAGGTTAAGGAACATCTTCTCGAAGAGATTTCTTGCAAATCGACCGTTACCGTCTTCGCCTGTTGGCTTGAGATCAGTGATGTAACTTCGTAGCGCATCTTCTACCTCTGGCGTGCAGTTGACCTTAGATTCTGCAGCGATCCCCTTGAATATCTTGATGAGATCTTCTGTTCCATAATCTTCGAACTCGATAAAAGTTTGAAAGCGAGATTTCAGTCCCTGGTTAGATTTAATGAATTCTTCCATCGCACCGCTATACCCAGCGACAACCACTGCAAGGCTATCTCGCCTATCTTCCATAGCTTTCACCAAAGTTGAGATTGCCTCATCACCGAAGCCATTGTTGGAGCCAGAGTCACTCACGAGAGAGTAGGCCTCATCAATGAAGAGAACGCCACCATCGGCTGAGTTGATTGCCTCTTGAGTTCGAATTGCAGTTTGGCCAACATAACCTGCAACTAATTGGGAACGATCAACTTCAATCAGCTGGCCACCATCTAATAATCCGATTGCTCTATATAAGCGACCAATGAGGCGAGCGACTGTTGTCTTGCCAGTTCCAGGATTTCCCGTGAAGACGAGGTGGAGGCCAACTGGGACAGGAGGAAGATTTTGTGCCTTGCGAATTGTGTTCGCATTATGGAGAGCGATCAACGCATTGACCTGATTCTTCGCCTTCTCAAGTCCGATAAGAGAATTTAATTCAGCCAAGACATCATCGAGTGATTCGCGCTTACCTGATGCCGGCTTCTTGGCGGTGGGAGCGCTCTTCTTCGGTTGAGCTGGAGCTGCCGGTTTATCTGTATGTGGGGCATTTCCTGGGGGAGTCTCGCCATCTTCGTTCTCGGGCGGAGAGAAGTACCAGGTAGTGAAGTTATCTCTTACTTCAACAGGATCATTTGTCTCTAACATATCCAGCATATTTGCTGCCGCTTCGGTCATGCTGATTGAGGCATTTCTAATTACTGGAATCTTATCTAGCTCTTTATCAATAATTTTTGTAGTGATATCGCTGCCTGCGGTGCCAATCTTGCTTTGAAGGGCGCGAAGGACGTGGAGCTGAAGGATCTCTGCATGTGAATGACGCTTGCAGACCTCGATTGCGAGCTCTTCAACCTCTTTACGTATCTTCATAGTTTGAGAATCTTACTGAGATGGGTTGGCGGAGTGAATGGTCATGGCACTTATTGGCGGGCAGAACTTATCTATGACCATTCAATGGCCGCCATTTCAGAGCTAAATAAAGGAAGATTCAAGTACTCAACTCTTAAAGGGGATTTACTGTGAAGCGCTCTATTGCGATTGTCGGAGTTCTGGCCGTCTTCTCAAGTTTTCTGATCCAGCCAGCCAACGCTGCCTACACAGTAAAGCCCAAGGTGGGGCAGTGCTTTATGCTTACCTCATCTGATGTCTCAGCTGCCTATGCCCGTAAGAATCCGGTTAAGTGCTCATCGACTCATAATGCTGAGACTTTTGTTGTGACGAAGTGGCCTCTGAAGACAAAGCCGGAGTTAATGGATGAAGAGGAAGCTTTAAACCTTGCCGAATCTCTCTGCCGTGCCTGGGGCGATAATGGATTGATTGATAATGGATTCTTCACCTACTGGGCTTGGTATACGCCAGATCCTGCTGCCTGGGCTAAGGGCGAGCGGTGGCTACGGTGTGATGCGATGGTGCGCAATGATGCAAATAAATATCTTTCATGGAAAGGCGTAAAACTAGGAAGCAGTCTAGGCATCTAGTTCCTATATCCCATGTCACTATTAGACATGGATAATCGCAAGCTCGGACGCCTTATGGGATATCTCCTGCT
>JAURJS010000042.1 GCA_030832135.1 Candidatus Planktophila sp. | reverse complement strand
TGAGGCTGGGAAAGCGCTGAAAGCTGACTCAGAGATTTGGTCGACTTCTCTCATTCCTGTTGGCGATGGTTTGTTACTCGCCACTAAATTGTAGGAAACTAGTCGCATGAGCAACTTCGGTAATCAGGGACCTTGGTGGAGCGCGCCATCCCAGAGCGGTAAGTTAATTCCACTGCGCAGCGCCATCGTACTTGCCATCGTTGTGGGAGTTATCGCAGGCGCATTTGGCGCATCATCGAGCGGTTCTCTCTTTGGATTTTCAACTCGCTTAGTTCAATCAAATTCAACAATTGAACGCCCAGCGAACTCTGTGGCAGGAATTGCCAAGCGAGTACTTCCATCGGTGGTCTCTATTGAGGCAAAAGATGCTGATGGTGGCGCAACTGGTTCTGGCTTTGTTATCTCAAGCGATGGATACATCCTGACAAATAACCATGTGATTGCATCTGCTGTGACTAGTGGTGGAAAGATCACTGTTCGACTTCAAGACGGTCGCTCATTTGAGGCAGCGGTCGTTGGCCGAGATGCTTCATATGATTTGGCGGTTCTACGAGTCTCCAATCGAACATTGCCGGCTCTGCAATTTGGAGATAGTGAGAAAGTTGCTGTTGGCGATGCAGTGCTCGCAATCGGTTCACCTCTCGGTTTACAAGGAACTGTTACCTTAGGAATTATCAGCGCTAAAGATCGCGCCGTAACAGCAGGTGACTCTGCCGAACAGAATTCATTTATCAATGCGCTCCAGACAGATGCTGCAATCAATCCAGGAAATTCAGGTGGCCCACTCGTTGATTCAACTGGTGCGGTGATTGGAGTCAATTCAGCAATTGCAACACTTGGTTCATCATTTAGCGGCCAGACGGGATCTATTGGACTTGGTTTTGCGATTCCAATCAACCAGGCGCGTAAGACGGCAGAACAATTGATCAAGAATGGAAAAGCCACCTATCCGGTTATCGGAATCTCAGTAGATATGAGCGCCACCGGCGATGGTGCGCTGATTGCAAGCAAGGGCACTTCAATATTGCCAGGAGGTCCTGCTGCCAAGGCGGGGCTTAAGCCGGGAGACCTCATCACAGAGTTTGCTGGCCGCGTCATTACCGGTCCGGAGGAGTTGATTGTTGCGGTGCGCTCTCGCGATATCGGCGACTCAGTTGTCATCATCTATATTCGAGATGGCAAGAGCTATCAGGCAACTCTTATCCTGACAGCCGGCAAGTAGAGCGATAAGGTTCTGGCATGTTCTTCGACTTCGGCGCTGGCGAGATTATCGGTCTCGCGATTATCGCCATGATTCTCGTTGGACCTGAGAAGTTGCCACAATTTGCAGTAGAGGCGGCGAAGGTTGTTAAGAAGATTCGTGGACTTGCTACAACTGCAACAAATGAGTTGAAGGAGAATCTCGGACCAGGTTTTGAGGATCTCAAGCCAGCAGATCTCAACCCTAAGACCTTTGTGAAGAAGCAGATCGATGCCGCCCTCGATGAGGGCACACCAAAGCCAAAGATCCGCCCAGAGAATAAGATCGATCCAGATCTTCTATGAGCGATACCAGCGCAATCCACGACGCCCTCTCTAAGGTAAACGATCCCGAGCTTCATCGCTCCATCACTGAACTTGGAATGGTTGAGTCAATCAATCAGAGTGGCGAGACAGTTAAATTAAGAATTCTCCTCACGATCTCTGGCTGTCCTATGCGCGATCGCCTGACTGCAGATATTGAGAAAGCTGTTCTTGCCGTTGATGGAGTGAAGAAAGTTGTTATTGATTTTGGTGTGATGAACGAAGAGCAGCGCGCAAATATCAAGAAGCTACTTCGTAATGGCCGTGAAGCATTTATCTCATTCGCCCAGAAAGATTCACTGACACGTGTCATCGGCGTTGCATCTGGCAAAGGTGGAGTCGGAAAGTCATCGCTTACCGCCAATCTCGCAGTTGCCTCAGCGAAGAAGGGTCTTCGTGTTGGAATCCTCGATGCCGATGTCTATGGCCACTCGATTCCACGCCTGATGGGACTCATTGGTCAGCGCCCAACAGCAATTGACCAGATGTTTATTCCACTTGAGGCATACGGCGTCAAAGTTGTATCGATGGAGATGTTTAAGCCAGAGCGCTCAGATGCGATTGCATATCGCGGCCCGCTCCTTCACCGAGTGCTCGAACAATTGCTCTCCGATGCCTACTGGGGTGATCTAGATATTCTCTATATCGATCTTCCTCCTGGAACCGGCGACCTCGCAATCTCTCTCGGACAGTTAATTCCCACATCAGAAATTCTCGTCATCACAACGCCACAGATTGCCGCAGCAGAGGTTGCAGAGCGGGCAGGTCGTATTGCACATCAAATCCACCAACGGGTTATCGGTGTTATTGAAAATATGTCGGCAAATACCTGTGGGAATTGCGGCGAAGAGATGGCTCTCTTTGGAAGCGGCGGCGGTGAAGAGACTTCACGGCGTCTGACGACCCTTGTTGGCGGAGATGTTCCGCTGATGGGCAAGGTTCCATTTAATGTTGATCTACGCGAAGGCGGAGATCAGGGAGCACCGGTTGTTGTGAATGCGCCAGATAGTGCAAGCGCTCAAGCCATCAATGCGATTGTGGAGAAGTTAGTTATTCGTCAGAGTTCTCTACTTGGAGTCAGACTCGGGCTTGCGTAGCTCTTCAATAATTTCTTTCGCAACATCTTGAAGTTCGCTTCGAACATAATCGCGAGTTGATACATCACCGAGTGCGATTCGAAGGCTTGCCAATTCGCGGGTGAGGTATTCAGTATCTGCAATATTGCGATCTCCACGGGCACGATCCTCATTGAGCGCAATACGGTCACGGTCTGCTTGGCGATTTTGAGCCAGAAGAATCAACGGTGCTGCATATGAAGCCTGGAGTGAGAGAATCAAAGTAAGGAAGATAAATGGATACTTATCCCAACGCAGATCAACCGGTGCGAAGGAATTCCAAATAACCCAGGTAAATACAAAGATTGTCATATAGACAAGGAACCTTGCGGTGCCTAAGAAGCGCGCAAAACGCTCAGAGAGGCGACCAAAAGAATCTGGATCATAATTTGCGCGAAGTGAGCGACGTGTCTCGCGTGGCGTGTCGAGCCCATTGTTACGTGCCATCTTTACACCTCCTCACCAAATGTTGTATCAATATTTTCAAGCGCTGCAGTTGTCGCTGCCGAGTCACGGTGATCATGGCGCCAGTTCTCAGGCAACAAGTGATCGAGCACGTCATCGACCGTTACGGCTCCCAAGAGGCGCTCGTTGGCATCAATCACCGGAAGCGAGAGCAAGTTATAACTAGCCAAGTATGAGGCAACCTCATGCAACGATGCGTCGGGATTAACTCCCTGGGTATTGGTATCTACGATTGAACCGAGCAGCGTTGAAGGTGGCTCGCGCAGTAAACGTTGATAGTGGACCATTCCAATGAAGCGCCCAGTAGGAGTTTCAAGGGGTTGGCGACAGATAAAGACCTGTGAGGCAAGGGCAGGGGAGAGCTCGCTCTTACGGACTGCCGCTAAAGCATCGGCAACAGAATAATCAGCTGACATCACAATTGGCTCTGTGGTCATCATTCCGCCGGCAGAGTAATCCTCATATGTCATCAGACGAATCACATCTTCAGCATCTTCTGGATCCATCAACTCAATCAACTCTTGGGCGCGTTCTTCACCGATTTCACGGAGCAAATCTGCAGCATCATCTGGATCCATCTCTTCCAGAACATCTGCAGCGCGCTCTCCTTCAAGTTCAGCGAGAAGTTCGACGCGCTCTTGCTCATCCATCTCTTCAATAACATCAGCAAGGCGTTCATCGTCGAGTGCGCGTGCTACTTCGACGCGACGCTTGGGTGAGAGATCCTGAATAACAGTTGCAAGGTCGGCCGCACGCAAGGTGCTCAAAGTTGCAAGAAGATTTGTTGCGCCTTGGTTTGTCTCTTGATTTGAAAAACCGGTGAGCTCATCCCATGCGACAGTCGATGTTGCACCCTTGCGACGAAGACCGCTGCCCTTGCGCATGATGTGAACTTTGGTAATGAGCCAATCACCATTACGAGTGAGCTCCATACCCATATCTTCAACAACAACTGATTCGCCACTAGAGACGATTGTGATGGAGCGATCGAGTAAATCTCCTAGAACAAGAATTTCTCCAGCGCGTGTTTCAAATCGTCGCATATTAAGGAGCCCAGTAATTACAACGGCGCCAGATTCGATCGATGTGACACGTGTAATGGGAACAAAGACGCGACGGCGAAGTGGAACTTCAACGACAAGTCCGAGAATACGAGGTGGCTGATTATTAGAACGCAGGGTCGCCACAGCATCACGCACCTTGCCGACTGGATCTCCATTGGGGTCGAAGACAGCCGTTCCTGCAAGGCGGGCGAGGAATACGCGATTCATTCCATTTCCGCTCATGAGGCAAGGGTATCGGCTAGGTTTGCGTCATGACATCCACTTCCGGCCCATCACGCGTGAATACCGCGATAACAGATATGCCGGCTCGTTCTGATCTGGTCAGATTAGGGGTTGGAATCCTTGGAATTGGCTCATCGGGTCCTCTGATCGCCATGAGTACCATGGCTATTCCATCGTTGATCTTCTGGCGAAATCTTGGTGGCGCCATCGTCACTGCACCCTTTGCAATAAAGCATTCGCTAGACCGTCGTGGAGTGAAGTGGTCCATCGCAGCTGGCGTTGTCTTAGCTCTTCACTTCATCGGCTTCTTTATGGCGATGCGCATGACGAGCGTTGCAGCTGGAACAGCACTCGTTGCTCTACAGCCAATCTTCGCAAGTATCTTCATTAAATTATCTGGTGGCGATATTCCTTCTAGGGCTTGGCTGGGAATGGGAATCAGCTTTCTCGGTGTCCTCCTGATTTCCGGTATCGACTTCTCACTCGACCGTCGCTCCTTTATGGGAGATATCGCAGCAATTATCTCGGCAGCTTTAGCTGCGCTCTATGTGATGTGGGGATCAAGAGCGCAAGAAACTCTTGAAACAACGAGTTACACATCTATCTGTTATGCAATTTGTGCTCTCACCGCTTTGCCGATAGTCCTCATTGGTGGATATCAGATGATCGGTTTTCCGGCACGGGAATGGTGGATTCTTCTCGGCCTCATTGGTGGAGCTCAAATTCTTGGCCACTCGATGTTTAACTCGGTATTAAAGCGAGTATCACCGGCAGTGGTCTCATTGATTGTCTTCTTTGAAGTGCCGGTTGCTGCAATCATCGCCAAGATATTTCTCATTGGCAATCAACCATCAGGTTTGATTATTCCAGGGGTAATTCTTATTCTCGCAGGTTGCACACTTGTGGTCCTACGTAGTCGTCCCGCTAAAGAAGCTATTGAAAAAGTAGAAAATGCACAGGTGAATAAATGATCGATCTCCATACCCACACAACATATAGCGATGGAACCGATTCACCTCTTGCTCTTGTGAAGAAGGCAGCAGCTTCTGGAATCACCGTTCTTGGCGTTACAGATCATGATTCAACGGCAGGTTGGGCGGAGGCATCTGCTGCAGTTCATGGAGATCTCAAGCTTGCGCTGGGAGCAGAGGTTTCCTGTCTGACCGAAGATGGAATTAGCGTTCATATGCTGGGACTTCTCTTTGATGGTGAGAATAAGGCGCTCCAGCAACTTCTCTCGGATTCTCGCGATACTCGAATACCTCGGATGAAGAAGATGATTGAGAATCTCCAGGCAGCTGGATATGAAATCACTTTAGAAGATGTGGAAGCTGCAACACCGCCTGGTGCAACGGTAGGTCGCCCCCACCTTGCCGATGCACTTGTTGCTAAGAAGATTCTTGCCAACCGCGATGAAGCATTCTCGGGCTTACTCAATAATGAATCACCTTTCTATGTCTCACACTTTGCACCAACGCCTGAGGAT
>JAURJS010000041.1 GCA_030832135.1 Candidatus Planktophila sp. | reverse complement strand
GATAGTCATTCTTGATGAAGCAACCGCCCACCTTGATTCTGAGAATGAAGAGCTCGTTCAAGAGGCGCTCAAGGTTGCGCTTGTGGGAAGAACTTCATTAGTGATTGCACATCGACTGAGCACCGTGATGGATGCAGATCAAATTCTTGTGATCAACGATGGTCAGATAGTTGAGCAGGGGCGCCATCAGGAGCTGATGAATAGCGGCGGACTTTACTCAGAGCTCTTCTCTCGACAAGACCTCACGACGAATGAGAAACCTTCCATAAACGACTAGCCCACCAAAGATTATCCATTGGAGCGCATATGCAAAATGCGGGCCATCGGAAAGCTCGGGGAGTGCAGCTGGAACGGTAGGTGTGAGCTCAGGTTGATCGCCTGCAAGGAGATCGATATAGAAAGTTGAGTTGATTCCGCTCTCTTTATTTGATGCTTGGGCATTCGCCTCTGAAATGAGACCACCCTTATCGCCTGTGGGAATTGCAAAGAATTTTCCCTGTGGAAGTGAGCGATCAAGTCTTAGTCGTCCCTCAATAGTGACAGTACCGGTCGGAAGAGCGGGAAGTTCAGGTGCGATTGTCGCACTTGCGCCAGCTTGCACCCACCCTCTATCTACCCAGAACTCATCTCCACCTTGATCGGTGAAAGCAGTGAGAACTTCGAAGCCGTATTTTCCTTCGAAGTAGCGATTGCGAAGAAGTATCTGACGAGTGGAATCAAACTCTCCCGTTGCTTCAATCGCGCGCCATTCATGTGACGGTGCATCTGCTTTAGCTGTTGCAATGGTGATTGCCGGTAGATCAGCACGAGCCTCAATCTGATTATTACGTTCGTGGCGATCTACTCCACGGTGGTATTGCCATTGAGCGGCCCAGATGCAGCCGGCGATGAGGATGAGTGCGAGGAGGCTCTTGAAGAGTGAGTAGCTCTCTCTATTTCGTACTTCGTCCTTACTCAATTCAGAGCTACTCAATTCCCTTAGGTGTATTGCGCAAAATATTTACCCCAGGCAGAACGGTCTCTCTACCTGCGTTGGCAATAACGACTGCGACATAGGGAAGGATCATTGCGCCGGCAAGAGCGAACCAACGATAAGGGCTAGGAAGTGCGACGGTGAGGAGGAAACACACGGTGCGGATAATCATCGAGATTAGATATCTACGTTGACGTCCTGCGAGATCGTTCTTCAGACTCTTAGGCGCCGATGTGATATCGAAACTCTCATTGGCACCGGTGCGGCCGTCAGATCCAGACTTCTTTGAGGTTCTCATGAGGTAAGAGTATGAGGCGCGAGCGGTAAAGGCGCTCTGAAAATCGTACTTACGCGGAAGTAACGAGTAAGTTTCGACTCATGAGTTCACCTGAAAACGCTCCAGCGCCATCTAGCCAAGGTATTGCACTCGTCACAGGCGGCAACCGTGGCATCGGCTTAGCTATCGCGACCAGCCTCAAGGCGGCAGGCCATCGAGTAGTCATTACCTATCGCAGCGGCACCCCTCCAGAGGGCTTTGATGCCGTCCAGATGGATGTGACATCTTCCGAATCTGTCGATGCCGGCTTTTCTAAGATTGAATCTGAAATTGGCCAGCCTGAGATCATCGTCGCCAATGCCGGAATCACTAAAGACACCTTGGTGATGAGAATGAGCGATGAAGATTTTGAAAGCGTAATCAATGCCAATCTCACCGGCGCATTCCGTGTCTCAAAGCGCGCAACAAAGGGGCTACTCAAGCTCAAGCGCGGTCGGTTGATCTTTATCGGTTCTGTTGTTGGGGGAGTAGGAGCTACAGGTCAGGTTAATTACTCTGCATCGAAGTCAGGTCTTGTTGGCATGGCTCGCTCCTTTGCACGTGAGCTCGGCTCTCGTGGAATTACCGCCAACGTCATCGCTCCCGGCTTTGTTGAGACCGATATGACGGCAGATCTCGATGAGAAGCGACGTTTAGATATTGCAGCTCAGGTGCCACTTGGGCGTTTCTGTTCAGCTGAAGAAATCGCAGATGTCGTAACATTTATTGCATCACCACAGGCGAGTTACATCACTGGCGCAATCATTCCAGTCGATGGCGGATTAGGAATGGGACATTAATATGGGAATCCTTCAAGGCAAGAACATCTTGGTCACCGGAGTTCTCACAGATGGCTCTATCGCTTTTCATATCGCCAAGATTGCTCAGGAAGAGGGCGCCAACGTCATCCTCACCGGCTTTGGTCGCGGCTTAAGTCTGACTACGCGTATTGCCGGACGACTTCCTCAGATGCCTCCGATCATCGAGCTCGATGTGACAAATCAAGAGCACCTCGATGGATTGGCTACCGAGGTTTTAAAGCACCTTCCCCATCTCGATGGCGTTGTGCACTCAATCGGATTTGCACCAGAGTCTGCGCTCGGCGGCAACTTCCTCAATACCGAGTGGCCTGATGTGGCAACGGCGGTGCAGATCTCGGCCTACTCACTCAAATCATTGACTCTGGCATGTCGTCCATTGATGAAGAATGGTGGCTCTGTTGTGGGCCTCGATTTTGATGCACAGGTCGCATGGCCACTCTACGACTGGATGGGAATTGCTAAAGCCGCCCTTGAGTCAACGAGCCGTTACCTAGCTAAGTATTTAGGTTCAGAGAATATTCGCGTCAATTTAGTCGCAGCAGGACCTATCAGCACCGTTGCCGCAAAATCTATTCCAGGGTTTGCTCGCTTTAAGGAGCTCTGGGATGAGCGCAGTCCAATGGCATGGGATGTGACCGACCCAGTTCCAGCAGCGCAGGCATCGGTTGCGCTCTTAAGTGATTGGTTCCCAAAGACAACTGCTGAAATCATCCATGTTGATGGTGGTTATCATGCAATGGGTGGTTAAGAAG
>JAURJS010000040.1 GCA_030832135.1 Candidatus Planktophila sp. | reverse complement strand
CCGATAGACCCTGTGTTAGCGGCAGTCACAATAGTCTCAATGATTGATTGCGCTTCATCGTCTTCTGCAAGAACTTCAATTCGGACCTTTGGAATGAAGTCGACGGTGTATTCAGCGCCACGATAGATCTCTGTGTGGCCCTTCTGGCGGCCAAAGCCGCGGGTTTCAGAGACGGTCATGCCGGCAACACCTGCTGCCTGTAGGGCAACCTTGATGTCATCGACCTTTGCAGGCTTCACAATTGCGGTAATGAGCTTCATCTTTTCCTTCAATCTCTCGTTAGAAATCGCTTAGTAGCGATTGGAATTTCCAGTGATGTCATATGCAGATTCTGCGTGATAGGTAGTGTCGAGACCGTTGAGCTCATCATCGCGGAATGCACGGAAGCCAATGGTCTTTTGGATGATGGTTGCGATCAACCAAGTTGCGGTAAATGAGAAAGCGGCAACAACAACGATGCCAATGAGTTGACGATTGAGTTGGGTAGTTCCGCCATTGAAGAAGAGCCCATCTGCTCCTGCTGAGTTCGCAGTCAAAGTGGCAAGCAATCCGATACCAATCATGCCGAGGATTCCACCAACGCCATGGACTCCGACCACATCAAGTGAATCGTCATAGCCAAACTTATATTTACGGGTGACAGCCCATGCTGAGACCACACCGGCGATGAGTCCTAGGAGTAGTGCTCCTAGTGGGTTGAGGTAGCCGCAGGCTGGTGTGATTGCAACAGCTCCTGCGATAGCACCTGATGCAACACCAAGAGTCGTTGCTTTTCCGTCACGGAACTTCTCATATGCAATCCATGTCATTGCAGCAGCAGCTGTTGCGATCTGAGTGTTGATCATCGCTGTTGCAGCTAAGTGACCGGCAGACAGGGCCGATCCGGCGTTGAAGCCAAACCAACCAAACCAGAGCATTCCGGCGCCGAGCAATACGAGCGGGAGGTTATGTGGTCGCATTGGATCTTTCTTAAATCCATCGCGCTTACCGAGAACAAGAGCGAGAGCAAGTGCGGCAGCACCTGAGTTGATTTCAACAACGAGGCCGCCTGCAAAATCAAGGGCCTTCAACTTATCGATGATCCAACCACCCTCTCCGCCTTGAGCTGCAAAGACCCAGTGGCAGATTGGGATATAGACCAAGGTGATCCAGACCGCTACGAAGATGACCCATGAGCCAAACTTTGCGCGATCTGCAATTGCGCCAGAGAGAAGTGCGACAGTGATAATTGCAAATGTCAGTTGGAACATCACAAAGGCAAGGGTTGGAATCTGATGGCCTTCACCACCGACTACTTGATCTAGCGTTCCCTTAAGTCCCAAGTGTTCAAAGCTGCCGATAAGGCCATTCTGCGATTTTCCAAAGGCGAGGGAGTAGCCATAGAGGACCCAGATAATTGTGGTGATACCCATCGCTGCAAATGACATCATCATCATATTCAGCGCTGACTTTGCGCGAACCATGCCGCCATAGAAGATGGCTAGGGCTGGTGTCATGAAAAGTACGAGAGCGGCGCTGGCTAATACCCAGGCTGTATCTCCGGCATTAACTAGATCCATAAGTTTCTCCGTAACTTATTTAGGAATTACTTTAATTTACTTCAGTGCTTGATAACGATCGTAGGAAGCTTGAATCTCTGCTTCGGCTTCATCGTGGCCAACCCAATCGCCGCCGATAACTTCCTTACCTGGCTCGAGCGTCTTATAGACCTCGAAGAAGTGCTTGATTTCATCGAGTTCATAGACAGGAAGGTCGCCAATATCTTTAATTCCTGATTTGCGGATATCGCCGGCTGCAACACAGAGAAGCTTGTCATCGCCACCCTTCTCATCTGTCATGCGAAGCATGGCAACGGCGCGGGCTGAGACTACGCAACCTGGGAATGTTGGCTCATCCAACATAACGAGCGCATCTAGCGGATCGCCATCGTTTGAGAGGGTGTTCTTTACAAAGCCATAGTCGTGTGGAAAGCGTGTGGCAGTGAAGAGCATGCGATCGAGGCGGACCTCGTGGGTCTCATGGTTAATCTCGTACTTGTTTCGTGAGCCTGCAGGGATTTCAACTACAACGTCAAAGATCATCTGGTGACTACTTTCTCTTTATCCTTATCAAATTTCCTGATTGGAAATATCGGAAGGGGAAAACTTGGGGTGAGCGACGGGGCTCGAACCCGCGACATCTCGGACCACAACCGAGTGCTCTACCAGCTGAGCTACGCCCACCATGTACTGAGTAGGGGCGTTACTTTACCCGCCATGGGCCGATATTAAGAAACCGGTTTTTAGCAGGCTTATTTTCTGCGGTTTTATTGGTGAAAACAGCGCTGCGGTAGTACTTCAACTCTTCAATAGAGTCCTTGATATCTCCCAAGGCTCTGTGATTTCCAGTCTTGGCCGGGGCTGCAAAGTAAGCCTTGGGATACCAACGGCGAGAGAGCTCTTTAATGGTTGAGACATCGATGGTGCGATAGTGGAGGAAATCTGCCATCGCCTTCATATCGCGGGCGATGAAGTTGCGATCGACTGAGACCGAATTACCTGCCAGAGGTGACTTGCCTGGGAGGACTCCAACCGATGATAGGTAGGCAAGGATCTGCCTCTCAGCTTCTGCGACCTCAATGCCATGGGCAATCTCATTGATGAGCCCAGAGGAGGTGTGCATATCGCGGACAAAGTCATTCATTCCAGCTAGCTGGCCCTCGGTGGCGTGGATAACGAGATCGATGCCCTCACCGAGGATATTGAGCTCTGAATCGGTCACAAGGACGGCGATCTCAACTAAAGCATCGGTCTCAAGGGAGAGACCTGTCATCTCACAATCAATCCAGACTAGGTGAGGGAGTTCTGCGGCCATGGGGCGAGCGTACTGGGTGAGGGGAGGTTTCAACTCTCGTTCACCTTCCGTTCACCAAGTATCCGCCTCATTTTCTGAGGTTAAGGGCAGGATGCTCCGCATGACCAAAGCCCCTGCGCCGCGCGAAATTACAACGCAGCCTCGTCGCTCGGATCGCATCTTCCGTCGAATCGTAACCGGTGGGGGATTATCCTCACTTGGAATCCTTGGATTGATCACATTGTTCCTCGGATACCGCGGTTACGAAATCATTGCCAGCGAAGGTCTTAGCTTTATTACCTCTTCTGATTGGACAGTTTCATACGACGAAAATGGAAACGTAACCGATAGCCAATTCGGACTTGCTGCCATGTTAATCGGCACAATTTTATCGGCAATAGTTGCAGTAGTGGTCGCCGTTCCTGTTTCAGTTGCAATGGCGCTTTATCTTAACTTTTATTCACCACACGCTCTCAAGAAATATTTGATTGCAGTGATTGACATGATGGCAGCCTTTCCATCAATCCTCTTTGGAATCTGGGGCTTCTTGGTGCTAATGCCAAGCGCCGAATACTGGGGTAAGTTACTTAATAAATATCTCGGATTCATTCCAATTTTTGAAGTAAATCCATACATTTTTACTCGCTCACCATTTATTGCAGGCATGGTTCTTGCAATTATGATTATCCCAATCATTACCTCAGTATCACGAGAAGTTTTCTCGCAAACTCCGTTAGATCGAATCCAGGCTGCATATGCGCTCGGTGCAACTCGCTGGTCAATGATTAAAGCCGTGGTGATTCCGTACGGTAAGTCTGGCGTTATCGGTGGAGCCATGCTTGGACTCGGACGTGCAATGGGTGAGACCGTTGCCGTTTATACGGTTCTCAATATCGTATTTCAAATCAACTTCAAGATTCTCTTGGGTGCAGGTGGAAACGTTGCCTCACTCATCATTCTCCGCTTTGGCGAGGCAAACCTCTTTGAAATCAAAGCGCTGATGGCTGCGGGCTTGGTTCTCTTCGGATTGACATTGGTGATCAACGCCTTTGCTGCAGTGATTGTTCGTAGAACAGGAAGTTCAGGACGATGAACGAAGTAAAGCCAACAAGCCCGTGGAAGCCATCGGCCAAGGATAAACTGCGAGAGCTAGTTACCTTTTTTGGCTCTATGGTTGCAAGTTTTACTCTTGTTGCCGTAACTGAGCTCAAGGGAAAGCTTGCCTATTTTGTTAGCTTCGTCTTCATCTATGCGGCAATCTCTGCAATTTATAGCTTCCGTCGATATGGCAAGGCGACCGCAAAAGATTCTGCAGTCAAGGTATTTATTGCATGCGGCGCCCTACTTACCATTATTCCGATCGCGAGCATCCTGCAGACAATCATCTCAAAGGGATACAAGGGAATACGCCCAAATCTATTTCTCAGCGATATGTCGATGGCAACACCAACGGACCCGCTCACTAATGGTGGATTACTCCACGCAATCGTTGGCACGATCATCATGATTGGCGGCGCCTTAATCTTGAGCGTGCCAATCGGAATTCTGACGGCGCTCTATTTAACAGAAATTAAAGGGCGATTTACTCAGCCGATTCGCTTTCTTGTGCAGGCAATGTCAGGAGTCCCATCGATTGTTGCTGGACTATTTATTCTCTCTGCTGTTGTTTACCCGATAACTAAGTCAAGCTCTGGTTTTATGGGTTCTTTGGCTTTATCAATTTTAATGATTCCGACAGTTGCCCGAACTTCTGAGGAAGTTTTGGGGTTGATTCCGCAAGATCTTCGCGAGGCCGGAACGGCGCTGGGCGGAACTCAATGGAGAACGGTGGCGATGATCGTTCTTCCTGCTGCCAAGAGTGGCCTTATGACTGCCGTTATTTTGGGAATTGCACGAATTGCCGGCGAAACAGCGCCGCTCTTATTGCTCACAGGTGGCGGAGATCGCCTGAATTTCAATCCATTTGATGATCCAATGGGATCGCTTCCTTTCTATATCTGGAAGTCATTCCTAGCTGGTTCAGAAGAGGCCGTTACCCGAGCATGGGCCGGATTGCTCGTACTTGTGGTTGTCATCCTCATTCTCTTTGTATCTGCTCGAATCCTTAGCACCCGAAAGGTCGCCCGATAATGTCATCACTCTCTGATGTGGCAAATGCAAAAGTTCAGCGCGCTGTTAGCCCACGCGCCCAAGGCACTGGCCTAGAGGCAAGAGGCATTCATGCATGGTTCGGTAAGCACCACGCGCTCGCAGATGTCTCACTCGACTTTGCGCCAGGAACAGTGACTGCGCTAATCGGCCCATCAGGTTGTGGCAAGTCAACATTTATTCGCACACTCAACCGAATGCACGAATTCATTCCATCAGCTGCAATGGCGGGAGAAGTTCTCCTAGATGGCAAAGATGTTTACGCACCTGGCGTTGATGTCACTAAAATCCGACTTCAAATCGGCATGGTCTTTCAGAAGCCAAACCCATTCCCATCAATGACAATCGGCGAGAACGTTCTCTCTGGTCTCAAGCTCGCTCAGCTGAAAGTAGAAAATAAGGATGACCTCCTTGAAGAGTGCCTTGAACGCGCAGGTCTCTGGAAGGAAGTAAAAGATCGCCTTGGCGCTCACGGTGGTTCGCTCTCTGGTGGACAGCAGCAGCGCCTCTGTATCGCACGCTCACTTGCCGTAAAGCCACAGGTGTTGTTGATGGATGAGCCTTGCTCTGCCCTCGATCCAGGATCAACGCTTCGTATTGAAGAGACTATTCGCCAGCTCTCAGAGACGATGACCATTGTTATCGTGACTCACAATATGCAGCAGGCGGCTCGCGTCTCTGATTACACCGCATTCTTCCTCTCGGACAACGGTCCTGGCGAAATGATCGAGGTTGCGCCAACGGCAGAGATTTTCTCGCGCCCGAAGGATAAGCGCACGGAGGATTACGTCACTGGTCGCTTCGGCTAATTCAATTCCAATTGTTCACCTAACCGTTGGTGAACGTTTCCCCTTAAGGGGTATTTGATTTACTTGGGCTGCATATGTTTTCCTCGTAAGTTAAACCAATTACCTAAGGGGAAATTAATGAAGTTTTCAAAATCCGCGAAGATTGCATCACTTGCACTCGCGCTCGGCTTAGTAGCCACAACACCTGCATACGCAGCTAATCTCGAAGGTTCAGGCGCATCTTTCCCAGCGCTCTTGATCGAAGCATGTAAGGCTCCTTTCTCAGCAGCGACAGGTCACACATACACATATAGCGCACTTGGTTCAGGTGCCGGCCGCACAAACTCAGATAAGGCAGTCGGAGATTTCTGGATGACAGATGCTCCTCACGTTGGTTCTTCACGACGCGCATCACTCATTCATATCCCAGTAGTTGCAGCACCTATTGCAGTCCTTCACAACGTACCTAACTCAAAGACACTTCAGTTCTCTGCAGATACAATCGCAAAGATTTTCTCTGGCAAGATCACAATGTGGAACGACCCAGCAATCGTTGATGACAACAACCGCACCACAACTAAGGTCATCTACTCAAAGAACAGCGATGGATCACTTAAGAAGAATAAGGCTGGCGATCCAATCGTTCTACGTACACAGACAGTAACAAGCAAGGTCATCTTGCCTGCGAAGAAGATTCAGGTTGTTTACCGTTCAGATTCATCAGGTACAACAGAAAACTTTACTGACTACCTCAACAAGTCAGCTCCATCAGTCTGGACAAACCCAAAGAAGGCTGTTTTCAAGGATTCATTCCCTGGCAACATCAATGATGTCAGCAACCTTGGACGAATCGTTGGTGCAGCACAGTCTGCAGGCGTAGCGCTTCAGGCCGGTAAGACACCTTACTCAATCACTTACGCTGAAGTGAACTATGCAAAGGCAAACAAGCTAAAGGTTGCAAACGTGATCAATAATGCTGGCGCTTCAGTAGTTCCAGATGCAACTGGTGTAAGTGCATTCCTTGCTCAGGCAACACAGGATGCAAGCGGATACTTGACATTCGACTTCAAGACAACCGAAAAGGGTGCATACCCACTAGGTATCACTTCTTACCTTCTTGCAGATACTAAGTACCCAAACAAGGCGACAGCAGCAGCAGTTTCTGAACTTGCTAAGTTCTGGCTATCACCTAAGTGCGCAAAGGATGCAGGCGAAGCCCTTGGCTTCTCAGTCATCGATGGCGACTTCCTCAAGAAGTCACTCGCACAGATTGCAAAGATCGGTTAATTTGTAAGAAATATCCTCCAAGATATAGAACTGGCCGGCCCCCTAATGGGAGCCGGCCAGTTTCTTTTCTAGATCAGTAGCGCGCCTGGCTGGAATCGAACCAGCGACAACCCGCTTAGAAGGCGGGTGCTCTATCCGACTGAGCTACAGGCGCATTTCATACTCTTAAACGATATATCTCACGTATGGCGATGAGGTACTGGCTAATAGTACCCAGTAAGGTTTGCAACTATGGCTGAGTTCATTTATACGATGAAGAAGGCGCGAAAAGCGCATGGTGAGAAGGTAATTCTCGATGACGTAACCCTGATGTTCCTTCCTGGAGCAAAGATTGGTGTTGTGGGCCCTAACGGTGCCGGTAAGTCGACCGTCTTGCAGATCATGGCTGGTCTCCAACAGCCCTCCAACGGTGAGGCATACCTTTCACCTGGCTACACAGTCGGCATCTTGATGCAGGAGCCAAAGCTCAATGAAGAGAAGACCGTTCTTGAAAATGTTCAAGAGGGCGTCGCTGAGACGATGGAGATGGTTCGCCGCTTCAATGAGATCTCAGAAGAGATGGCTAACCCTGATGCAGATTACGACAAGCTATTGGCAGAGATGGGCGAGCTCCAAGAGCAGCTCGATCACCGCAATGCATGGGAGCTCGATTCACAACTCGAGCAGGCAATGGATGCGCTTCGCTGCCCACCAGGAGATGCTGATGTGAAGGTTCTCTCTGGTGGAGAGAAACGTCGTGTTGCGCTCTGTAAGTTGCTCCTAGAGGCTCCAGATCTATTACTGCTCGATGAGCCGACCAACCACCTTGATGCTGAATCTGTTCTCTGGCTTGAACAGCACCTTGCAAAGTATCCCGGCACCGTCGTTGCGATTACTCACGATAGATACTTCCTCGACAACGTTGCGCAGTGGATCCTTGAACTCGATCGCGGACGTGCATATCCGTATGAAGGTAACTACTCAACATACCTTGAGACAAAGTCAGCACGTCTAAAGATTGAAGGACAGAAAGATGCAAAGCGCGCCAAGCGCCTGACTGAAGAGCTCGATTGGGTTCGACAGAATGCAAAGGGTCGCCAAGCTAAATCTAAGGCTCGCCTTGCTCGTTATGAGGAGATGGCGGCAGAGGCTGACAAGATGCGTAAGTTGGACTTTGAAGAGATTCAAATTCCACCTGGACCACGCCTTGGAAATATCGTTGTTGAGGTTGAAAATCTCGTGAAGGGCTTTGGCGATCGCGTCCTGATCGATGATCTCTCATTTACCTTGCCACGTAACGGAATCGTTGGTGTTATTGGACCTAACGGTGCCGGAAAGACAACGCTCTTTAAGACAATTCTCGGTCTCGAGCCAGCTGATTCAGGAAATGTAAAGATTGGTGAGACGGTAAAGATTTCCTACGTCGATCAGTCTCGCGGCGGAATCGATCCAAAGAAATCTCTCTGGGAAGTTGTCTCTGATGGACTCGACTTCATCAAGGTCGGCCAGGTGGAGATGCCATCGCGAGCATATGTTGCAGCCTTTGGCTTTAAGGGCCCTGATCAGCAGAAGCCAGCAGGTGTTCTCTCTGGCGGTGAGCGCAACCGTCTTAACCTCGCTCTTACCTTGAAGCAGGGTGGAAACCTATTGCTTCTCGATGAGCCAACAAACGACCTCGATGTTGAAACTTTGGGTTCACTTGAAAATGCGCTCCTGGAATTTCCGGGTTGCGCAGTAGTGATCTCTCACGATCGTTGGTTCTTAGACCGCGTTGCAACCCACATCCTGGCTTACGAAGGTGATTCCAAGTGGTTCTGGTTTGAAGGAAACTTCGAATCTTACGAGGAGAACAAGATTTCTCGCCTTGGTGCAGATGCTGCTCGTCCACATCGCGCAACCTATCGAAAGCTCACACGCTAATGATTTATACAAATCAACAGTTTGTACGCTGGGATGACATCGATGCTTTTGGTCATGTCAACAATGCCAAGTACCTCACCTATATCCAAGAGGCGCGCTTTCAATGGTCCTTCTATGAAGTTCAGGCTGAAGGGGAGAAGCCAACACTTCTCGAGATGGTCGTAGCTCGCAATGAGATCGATTACCTCGTTCCTATCTATGAAGGCGGACTCTTCTACGATGTGAATATCTGGGTTGAATCAATTGGAAATAGCTCATTTGTCCTGGGGTATGAGATTGTTGGCAAAGATGGCGTCATTCATGCCAAGGTAAAGAGCGTTCAGGTTGCCGTCTCCATTGAGACGAAGAAATCTCGACCATTGACCGATGTAGAGAAAGTCTTTCTCGCTAAATACACCCGCGATTAAGTAGGCAGATCAGATGAAGAAGTTACATCCAGCCTGGACTGCGCTCGTAGTTACCTTCTTCACCCTGATGGCAACTGCTGGTTTTCGCTCAGCCCCATCTGTGATGATCGTTCCGCTGGAAGAGGCTTTCGGTTGGTCTCGCTCTCAAGTCTCACTCGCAATCGCAATTAACGTTCTTCTCTTCGGTCTAGTCGCTCCCTTTGCAGCAGCTCTGATGGAGCGCTTTACCGTCCGTAAGGTCATCATGACCGCTCTGACCTTCGTGGCGTTGAGCGCTGCTGCAACGGTCCTCATGACCCAACCGTGGCACCTCTGGCTGCTCTGGGGGGTCTGTGTTGGTATCGGCACGGGATCAATGGCGCTGGTCTTTGCAGCAACCGTTGCCAATCGTTGGTTTGTTAAACATAAGGGGCTTGTAGTCGGTGCGCTCACTGCAGCCAGCGCCACTGGGCAGCTCATCTTCTTGCCACTGCTTTCACACTTTGCAGTCAACTATGGATGGAAGACAGTCTCAATCACTATTGCAATCGCATCCTTTGCGGTAGTTCCCTTGATCTACTTCTTCTTCAAGGAGAGTCCAGAGGCTGTCGGAACGACTCCTTATGGAGCACCAAACGATTGGAAACCACTACCGAAGAGCGAACTCTCTGCATTCCGATTGGCTATCGATACGATTCAAAAAGCTAAATCGAGCCGTGACTTTCAAATTCTCTTCTTCACCTTCTTCGTCTGTGGTCTCTCAACTAATGGGTTGATCGGTACTCACTTCATTCCTGCAGCCCATGATCATGGAATGGCAGCACCAATTGCTGCATCCCTTTTGGCCTTAGTGGGAGTCTTCGATGTTATTGGCACCCTCTTCTCGGGCTATCTGACTGATAAATATGATCCAAGGAAATTGCTCTTCTTCTACTACGGACTCCGAGGTCTCTCGCTCTTCCTTCTTCCTTCAATACTTTTTTCAACCATTCACCCATCGACCCTGGTCTTTGTAATCTTCTATGGCCTTGATTGGGTGGCAACAGTCCCACCGACGTTAGTCCTTTCACGAATCGTCTTAGGTCCAGGCCGTGGAACTATTGTCTATGGCTGGGTATTTGTCGCCCACCAGATCGGCGCATCAACAGCAGCAATAGGCGCAGCTGTTCTACGTGTGCAGTTTGGTGATTACGCTATCGCCTTCTATATCTCAGCGGTGATGTGTATCGTCTCAGCTCTTGCCGTACTGCAGATTGCAAAAGGTAGATCAGTGAGTGAGTTGAGGGTTTAAATGGCAGAGCGCGACACGACAAACTATTACGAACT
>JAURJS010000039.1 GCA_030832135.1 Candidatus Planktophila sp. | reverse complement strand
CGTTGTCTTGCCATTGGTGCCGGTGAGCGCTAACCACTTCTGAGTTGGCGCTTTTTCACTCTTCAGTGACCACGCGAAATCAATCTCATTGAGGATTTCAACACCGCTCTTGCGAGCTGCCGCCACCAAGAGGTGATCCTCGCGCCAACCAGGTGAAACCATCAGCGCATCAAAGTCTTGGATTGATACATCTTCAGGGCGAAAAACGGTAAATCCCTCAACTTCAACGACCTTCTCATCGGCAAAGCAAACCTCGGCACCTTGTGCAAGTAGCGCTTTCGCTACCGCAACACCGGTTACTCCAGCTCCAGCGACTAAGACTCTCTTCTCAGAGAGCGCGCTGTAATAGTTTGCAGTTGCCATTGTTGATCTCGTTACCCAACAACCCAATCTGCATAGAAGAGGCCAAGCCCCATAGCCACACAGAGTCCGGCGATAATCCAGAAACGTAATACGACGGTCACTTGACCCCACCCGAGAAGCTCGAAGTGGTGTTGCAACGGCGCCATCTTAAAGAGCCTCTTTCCGCCAGTGAGTTTGAAATACAAAACTTGGAGAACTACCGAGAGGGTGATGATTACAAAGAGGCCACCGAGAGGAATTAAAAGCAATTGAATTCGAAGCGAGGCTGCAATTCCGGCAAGAGCAGCGCCGAGCGCGAGCGAGCCGGTATCACCCATAAATATCTTGGCAGGTGAGGCATTCCACCAGAGGAAGCCAGTACACGAACCGGCAAATGCCGCCGAGAGAACAGCGAGATCGAGTGGGTCGCGCACCTGATAGCAATTACTTGTAGCAACGACGGCGCAGCTCTGTCCAAACTCCCAGACGCCGATAAGGACATACGCGATGAAGGTCATGACTGCAGCACCTGTTGCTAAACCATCTAAGCCATCGGTGAGGTTCACGCCATTGCTCGTGGCCGTAACCATAAAGGCAATCCAAATCACAACGGCAATAACACCAAGAGTGATTGATGTATCTCGAACGGTGGAGAGTTGAAGACTGAGTGGCGTGTATCCATCTTTATCGGCAAATTGAAGGCCGAGATAACCAAATACTGATGCAGCGAGAACTTGACCTGCAATTTTCTGCTTGCCACTGATGCCGCCTGAATTCTGTCGAGAAATCTTCACATAATCATCGATGAATCCCAGGAGTCCGATTGCGACGACAAGGCCAATGATGAGTAATGCAGAGGTACTTATTGTGTTTCCAGAGATCAAGTGGGCGATCAGATAAGAGGCGATAACAGAGAAGATGATGATGATTCCGCCCATAGTTGGCGTACCGCGCTTTGTGTGATGTGAAGATGGTCCATCATCACGGATGACTTGGCCATATCCCTTACGCACCAAAGCTTTAATGAGCAGAGGAGTACCAAAGAGTGAGAAGAAGAGGGCAAGGCCTCCCGCCATCAAAATCTCTCTCATTCTTCGACTCCTTCTTCTCTCAACTTAGCTAACCAAGCGCTCTCAATTTCTTGTGCAACAACTTCAAGTCCATCAGATCGTGATGCTTTGCAGAGAACTACATCTCCGCGATTGAGATATTGAATAAAGGTCAGAGCTTCATCGATGTCGGCGCATGGATGGATAGCAATCTGAGAGTTATCGACAATATCTGCCGCATAATCTGGAGCTCCTATTGTCACCAGGTGATCAATTCCAACAGTAGCGGCAAGGGTGCCAATCTCTGCGTGAGCTTGCGCAGATGACTCGCCGAGTTCGCGCATATTTCCGAGAAATGCCCAAGACTCTCCACCCCGCTCTTGCGAGAGATGAGCAAGAGTTGCAATCGCTGCCTTCATTGAGTCCGGGCTAGCGTTGTATGAGTCATTAATAATTACTAAGTCATCGAGAGTGTGAACTTCCATCCGCCACTTCGCCTTGACCTCCGCCGTTGAGAGTGCGCCAGCAATCTGATCTGATGTGAAACCAAGAGCGTGGGCAACTGCTGCTGCAGCTAGTGCGTTAGGAATCTGATGCAATCCATATTGGCGAAGCGCAACGGTGGATCTTCCCTCAGGGGTGACTAAATCAAAGTGAGCGCGTCCATCACGTAGCTCGATATCAGTTGCGCGGATGGCAGCGGCAGGAGTCTCGCCGAATGTGAGAGTGGTTCCGCTATGCAGGGAGGTCATCGCTGCAGTCATTGGATCGTATTGACCAAGTACTGCAACTCCATCGTTTGACAGTGATGAAATCAACTCTGACTTCGTCTTGGCAATGATCTCTAGCGAACCGAATTCGCCAAGGTGTGCTGCTGCAACTTTGAGAACCACTCCAATATTTGGCTTTGCAATCTCTGCAAGTTTTGCAATATCTCCTTGATGACGTGCTCCCATCTCCACGATGCAGTATGTGGTTTCAGGTGTGCACTGCAAGAGAGTGATTGGAACTCCGAGTTCATTGTTGTTATTTCCCTGCGGTGAAACTGTCTCCGCCTTTGTGCCTAAGATGGCGGCGAGAAGCTCTTTGGTTGTCGTCTTTCCCTGAGAGCCGGTAATGCCTATGACGGTGAGGTCTTTTAAAGAGCTCCGGATATGGCCAGCTAATAAACCGATTGCAACAGTCACATCTGGGACCACAATGCAGCGTTCAGCGACTACCTGAGATGTGATTGCTAGAACTGCGCCATGTGCAAAGGCATCTGCGACAAAATCATGGCCATCAACTCTTTCGCCTTTGATCGCTAAGAAGATTGAGTCTTCGGTGCATTGAGTTGATGAGAGAAAAGCTCTCGAAGTAACGAGAGCGTCAACTCCATGGAGCTCTCCCCCGATGATCTCTGCGATCTCACTCGCCTTCATATCTATCATCGCTTTGACTCAATCGCTTCTGCGAGCTGAAGACGATCATCGAAAGGGGTAATTACTCCTTGAATCTCCTGTCCGCTCTCATGGCCTTTTCCGAGAATAACCACGGTATCCCCCGCTGCTGCGATAGAGACGGCGAATTCAATAGCGGCGGCTCGATCTTCGATGATCGTTGATGGAGCAACTATTGATAGCCCCGCCGTCATCTCCTTAAGAATCTCTGCCGGGAGTTCGCTTCGTGGATTATCGCTAGTAAAGATTGCAACATCACAACCTTCATGAAGAGCCTTGCCCATAAATGATCGCTTACTTGAATCACGATCTCCGCCACAGCCCAAAACGCCAATAATTTTTCCAGAAGTGAATTCGCGAATGGCGCCAAGAACATTGACGACAGCATCGGGTGAATGGGCGTAATCAACGAGCGCGGTGAAATCTTGTCCAAGTGATACCGACTCTAAACGGCCAGGTGCCCCAGGAAGTGATGGGATTAGAGTCGCCATTTCCAGTGGGTCAACGCCACACTCATATGCAATCGCCATCACAAGAAATAAATTATCAAGATTAAATCCACCGCGCAGAGGTGTCTTCGCTTCGATGAGAACGCCATCTTTTCCGCGAGCGGTAAATTCTGTTCCTGCAGGAGTTGCAGTAGTTGATGTGAAATGCCAGGTCGCCTTTGGGTTTGAACGTGAGAGCGAGATCATCGGGATGCTTCCTGACTCAAAGAGTCTCAAGCCATAAGCATCATCGATATTCACAAAACCTAAATCGGCGTATTCATGGGTGAAGAGCTTTGATTTTGCAGCAAAGTAGCTCTCCATATCCTTATGGTGATCCAAGTGATCTTGAGAGAGATTGGTAAAACCAACAATGGAAAAGTGTGAGCCCACCATCCGCTTGAGATCGAGTGAGTGGCTTGAAACCTCCATCACAAGATGGCGCAGGTGACGCTCGCGCATCGTTGCAGTGAGAGCTTGGAGATCAGCTGCCTCCGGGGTGGTTCTCTTGCTCTTTAGCGCCTCAGAGCCGATACGAGTTTCAACGGTGCCAATCAACCCTGTCTCGCGTCCCACGGCGCTCAGCAATTGATAGAGCAGTGTGGATACAGTCGTCTTGCCGTTAGTGCCGGTGATGCCAATGCTTGCCAGATCTCGAATTGGTGAGCGATAGAAGCTTGCTGCTAGAACTGCACCTGCCTCGCGTGCATCGCCAACAACAATAGTCGGTAGCTCTTGAGAGATTTCAGCACCTGCTCGATCGGTGAGAACGGCAACTGCTCCGCGCGCCTTTGCTGAAGCTATGAACCTTGCGCCATGTGATTTAGCACCAGGGTAGGCAAGGAAGATATCTCCTTGTTGAATATCAGAATCTGTCTGAGTTAAACCGGTGAATACGAGTTCAGTGAAATTAACCTTCTCTGCTCCAAGTAGCTCTGCCGCATCGCTCAACGAGTACGAGAACTCATTAAAGGGGCGCGCCATTAGTTCTTCGCACTCACTTGTGATGCCTGGAAAGTTTTTAGCTGGGCCTGTGTCAGTGCGACTGGCTCAACCTTTGTGCCTGTTGGGGCAACATGCTCTGATTGCAGAACGAAGGTCATAACCTTCTTAAATACAGGTCCGCAGAGAGATCCTCCATAGTGGCCATTGCGTGGACGTTGTAGCGTCACGTTGATGACATATCGTGGGCTATCTGCTGGTGCGAAACCGATAAATGATGCTGTGTATCCGCTGTACTTGTTTGTAATGGGATCTACGCGTTGCGCAGTTCCTGTCTTGCCTGCGACTCGATACCCAGGAATCGCAGCACTTGGCGCTGTTCCATTGGCAGAGACCACGCTCTCCATCATCGTGCGAAGCTTTGCAGCGGTATCTTCACCGATGACGCGGACTGAGTCGCGATTTCCAGCTGGGGTGAAGTGACCTGATGAATCACTAGTTCCTGCAATCACAGTTGGAGAGACGCGCACTCCCCCATTTGCAATCGTTGCAAAGACACTTGTTGCCTGCATTGCAGTTACTGAATAACCCTGACCGAACGCAACTGTTGGGGCTGTTGTTCCCGACCAGTTCTTGACTGGGTGCAAGATTCCGGCAGATTCTCCAGGAAGTCCTGATCCAGTCTTACTTCCAATTCCAAATTTCGTGAGGTAGTCATAGAGCTTCTCACTACCAAGCGTCTCGCCAACTTTGATAGAGCCGGTATTTGATGAGACGGCAAGAATTCCAGTTGTCGTTAACTTCTGTGTTGCATGCTTCTCATGATCATGGAAGGTCTTTCCTGCGCGATGGAGTCCGTATGGGACAGAGAAGATCGTTGTTGGAGTCACTGTCTTCTCTTCAAGCGCTGCTGCCATGGTCATTACTTTTCCAGTAGATCCTGGCTCATAGACATCTTGAACAGATGGGTTACGCATTAATTCGAGTGGAACATCTTTTGTGTAGTTGGGATTAAAAGTTGGCGCTGTTGCATGAGCGATAATTGCTCCAGTACGTGGATCCATCACGATAACGGTTCCATTTACTGCACCTGTGCTCTTAACCGCTTCTGCAATCGCCTTTGCCGCAACCCACTGAACATCGCGGTCGATAGTAAGACGAACGGTAGTTCCCGCCTTTGGAGCGATGATTTCATTCTGTGATCCAGGAATCTCAGCGCCATTTGCACGAGCATATGAGTATCGTCCTGCAGTTCCAGAGATGATTGAGTTCATACTTGATTCAAGACCTGTTGCTCCAACACCATCTGCGCGGACAAAACCCACGAGAGAAGAGATCAACTGACCTGATGGATATTCACGAATATATGAGCGCTCAGGGAAGAATCCGATAATTCGCTTATCTAAATCTCTTCCATCGAGAGCGGCGTTGTAGTTCTCCATCGCAGTGCTCAACTTGGACCAGAGAGCTGGTCGCCCATTCTTTAAGACCATTGAATATTTACGGGTACCAGTAATGCTCGCCTGAACATCTTCTGCCTTCAGACCGAGAATTGGGGCAACGAAAGCCGCGGTGCGGGCAGGGTTATTAATCTGAGTTTGATCGACCACGATGCTAATAGCCGAGACGCTTCGAGCAAAGGCGACGCCATTGATATCGGTAATCTCTCCACGAGGAGCCTGAACAACTCGAGTTGTCTCCATCTCATCGACTGCGCGGAGTTTGTAATTTGCTGCTTCGAAGATCTGCACGCGGAAGAGTTGAAGGCTCAGAAGTGCGAGAGCAACTGTGAAGACAAGCGCAAGAATACGAATACGTGATTTAGCGAGGAGTAGATCACCCACGAGCCACCTCCGGGTTGCTCTCAATATTGAGGAAGATTGGAGTCTCTGATGGCTTCATGCCGAGAGCTGCTGCAGCTTGTGCAAGGGCTTCTGGCGCCGAATGCGCATCGATAGAGCGGGTGATGGCATCACGTTGATCTGCCACCATCTTCGCCTCAACCTTGAGATTAGAGAGCGTAAAAGCATCTTGAGCCGAAATTGTGTTGACCCCGAGGAGAGCGAGAAAGCCTGCGACGCTAATTGAAGTAGCGAAGATTGCAAAGTATTTACGACTTGCCTGCTGCGCAACGGAGACCTGAGGGAATGCTCCTTGAATCACCTTTGCTGTCGTCTCAACCACCTGTCGTTTAATGCCTGAAGTCAAAGTTGATGCAAGTGTGGGCGAATTCGATTTACGAGCGAGAGCTGTTGACATTATGCGGCCACCCTCTCGATTGCACGAAGTCGTGTTGAGGCAGCGCGAGAGTTCTCTTCGATCTCTGACTCTGTTGGCTTCTCACTTGAGTTAAAGACGAGCTTGAACTTTGCCGCATACTGTGGAAGTTCGATGGGAAGTTCACGAGGGCTTTTAGATGTTGATGCCTCTGCAAAGTGCTCCTTGATAATGCGATCTTCCAGTGATTGGAAAGACATCACGACTACGCGACCGCCGATAATGATGTGCTCGAGAGCCTGTGGAATCGCACGTTCAATAGCACCGAGCTCATCGTTGACTGCAATACGAAGTGCTTGGAAGGTGCGCTTTGATGGGTTGCCACCGGTGCGACGAGTTGCAGCAGGAATACTGTTCTTCACAAGTGTTGCAAGTTGAATGGTGGAGTTCATTGGAGCAATCGCACGTTCTTTCACGATATTCTCAACGATGCGGGTAGCAAATTTCTCTTCACCGTAAACGCGCAAGATTCTCACCAATTCACCTGGCTGATAGGTATTGATGATTTCAGAGGCGGTAATTCCCCGGCTTTGATCCATGCGCATATCAAGGGGTGCATCATGCGAATATGAGAAGCCTCGCGAACCTTCATCGAGTTGCATCGATGAAACACCGAGGTCAAAGAGAACGCCATTTACCTCAGTAATACCAAAGTTCTCAATGACTTCTGAGAGCTGATCAAAGATTGCATGAGCTGATTTAAAGCGATCACCAAATGGGGCAAGGCGTGTATTTGCCTTTGCAAGCGCCTGAAGATCGCGGTCAATTCCGATTACTGTCAGATGTGAAAACTTCTGTAGAAGGGCTTCGCTATGGCCACCCAATCCAAGAGTTGCATCAATGACAACAGGATTTGCAGAAGAGATAATGGAAGGTGAAAGGAGTTCGACACAACGATCGCGCATTACAGATATATGTTGCATTGACTCCCCCTTTTTCAATAAAGATCTAGCTCGTTGCTCTGTCTTAACTTTTTTCTCGTAGATTTTCTTCACTCATCTCTGGTCACCGCCGGCCGACGGATTTATGTTGAATCGATAGCGGCGTCGGGGAAGTGACGCCGCTGTCGGCCTTAAAGGTCGGCGGTGGCCACAGATGAGTGCGGCCTAATTACTTTTCTTGCTATTCATTTTTTATTTATTTTTTACTTGTTATTGAGTTGTTATTGAGTTTTAAATATTTTTTGCTGATGCTCTAGAAAAGTCCCGGAAAAACTTCTTCAGAGACATCAGCAAAACTCTTTTCGCGATCTGCGAGGTATTCAGCCCATGCGCTGCTATCCCAGATTTCAACGCGGGTATTTGCGCCGATGACGACGCACTCTCTTTCGAGACCTGCATAGGTGCGAAGGCCTTGTGGAATGGTGATACGACCTTGGCGGTCAGGAATTTCATCGTGGGCGCCGGCAAACATCACGCGCTGGTAATCGCGGGCGGCTTTAGCTGTCACAGGGGTCTGGCGGAGAGTCTCTGTGATGTGGGCAAATTCAGAGGCGGGAAATACATAGAGGCAACGCTCTTGACCTTTGGTGATTACTAGCCCTGGTGAGAGCTCTTCTCGGAATTTGGCAGGAAGGATCAAACGTCCCTTCTCGTCGAGACGAGGTTCATGAGTGCCCAAGAACATTGATTTTCACCACCTTCCCCAAGGTATGAGCGTGATTTCCCCGCTCAATTCCCCACTTTACACCACTTTCCCCCTTTTTACACCACTCTGCCCCAAATATTTATCTCTTCCCTCCACCGCCCTCCCCTTCAGGTTCGGGCCCCTCTTTGGGTCAACTTTGGGTCAACTCCGGTTTTTGAGGACAAGAAAAAACCCGCCCTCTGGAGAGAGAACGGGTTGGTGAAAAGGTGGTGGGGCTACTCGAAGCTGCGGCGATCCCAACGCTCTTGGAGGCGATCATTGAGCGAGCGCTTTGGTCGTGATGCGCGTGGGGTTGAGCCCTTCACGCTCAGCGAGCGCAGAGCCATGAGCAGGCCTACGAGAGTCACGATAAATCCGGCAACACCGATAGGTGCTATCTGGGAGATGAGGCCGGTAAAGAGGATTGCAATGCCGATCAGGATGAGGCCACCTGCGAGAAAGAGGGAACGTGGCGCCTTACGGATCAGGGTTGCTGTATCTCCCCCAGAGAGAGTTGATTGCAGGCGTGGATCATCAGAGGCAAGTGCTGCCTCCATCTCCGCTAGTAAGCGTCGTTCACGATCTGATAGCGCCATAGCCCCACAATAGAACAGTTACGCCTTTCCGTCACCTTGATTGCCGCCATCTGCCTCAACTATGGATGGTCGTATTAACCGCCCTGGTCGCACGCTTGAGCTACCAAAGCGCGCCCGCGCCTTATCTACCGCGGTATCGGCATCACGCCACCCCTTCTCCCGTGAACCCAAGAGCATCTGCTCATGGGCGCCCTCATGGAGCCCCTCCAGGGAGACGGCGACGAGGCGGAGCCTTGCCCCATTAATCTTCAGCGCTAGATAGAGGGTGCGCACCACCTCATAGATATCTTGGGTGCTATCGATAGGAAGCGGCAGCGTCTTGCTCCTATTAATAGTGGTGAAGTCTGCAAATCTGACCTTGATTCCAATCGTCTTTGCAAAGAGGCCGCGATCGCGCAATCGAGCTGTCGCCTTCTCGGTCATCCGTAGGAATTCGCGCAAGATCTCCTCTGGATTATCGAGGTCGTAGGCGAAGGTCTCGGCGTTGCTAATGCTCTTATCCGGTTCATCATTGCTGACATCGCGCATATCTCTACCCCATGCAAGTTCATAGAGAGAT
>JAURJS010000038.1 GCA_030832135.1 Candidatus Planktophila sp. | reverse complement strand
GAGCTTTTTTGAAAGAATGCGCCATCTCCAATAGTGCGAACGCTATCTGGAATAGTTACTTGAGTTATTTGGCGTGATTGCATAAAAACCCAGCCACCAATAGAGAGAACTCCTGAGGGAATATCTACGACACCACTGCACAATTCTTGAGCTGTAACCATATTATCTGTAATAGTAAAGAAACCTGTCGGCTCTCCATCAGTTAGACAAGCAACATCCCCACTAGTTCCGTTATATAGCGGGCCCATTGATACTGCAGATGCAGTAGGTGCAACCTGGATAGCAGTTGCAAAGATTGCGAGGACTGTTAGGAAACGAATTCCACTTTTAAGAGTATTAATCATAGGCGAAGAGTATTTATCATGGATATTTATTCTTAAAGTTGTCACACTTTGAAAATTCTTCAGGTATTTCCTCTTTTACTATCTCTTTTTAGGTAACACTTGTGACATCACTCCCCTGTCGATTAGCTCCCCTGTGACATCATTAACCATGGATTCAACGAGAGTTATATATGTCGAGAATGATTCCGCACTACGCCAGTTCCTACAGGAGTCCCTCAAAGATCAACCTGGAATAGAGCTAATTGGCACTTATGCCGATGGAATCTCTGCCCTCAATCGAGCTGTAGCCAAGAAGGCTGATGTTGCCTTGATTGACTTTGGCCTAGATACAGATGGCCTCAACGGGATTGAGCTCGGTATCGCTCTTCGTGAGATCAATGAGTACATCGGAATTGTCATCTATTCTCAATTTAACGTGCGCAAGATGGTCAATCGCGTCCCGCCTGCTATGCGCAACGGCTGGTCCTTCTTTGAGAAGAGCGGAGAGATGGCTAGCGCTGATTATGCAAAGATATTGAAAGATACCGCGGTCGGTAAGGGTAATTGGGAAGAGTTTTTCCCTGCGGCCTCAGAAGCGAGCGATGCTGATCTCAATCCTTACTATGAACTGACATCACGCCAGCGATCGATCATCTCGCTCTTGGCTCAAGGTATTTCAGTGCAAGAGATTAGTGTTCGTCTCGACCTTACCTATGCCTATGTACGAAAAGAGCTATCTCGTGCCTACGACATCTTGTTGCCCGATGCGAAAGAGAGCGACGATCTCAAGACTCTAGCAATCCTCAAATATCTCCAATTGGTGAAGACCGTCTAATGAGTGAGAAGCTGTTAAGAATCAAGGATTATCTTGGACCTTATGACTATCGTGCTGGCTTTATTTACTTCACTATTCTGATCTTTAACCTCTCGAACTTGAGAAGCTTCACCTTTGACTATGAATATGGCTGGGAGAGAATCAGATTCTTTCTAATCGGTCTCATTACCTATGCGATCCTAGGTTTGCCTCTCTATTTGAGCCTGAGACTTGTGCAGGCTTTCTGGCGAAGCAGAAAGAAGAGCTTCAGATTTTACTTACTTGAGCTCTTATTCGGCTCTTTCATTACTTTAGCCTCCCTTAAGGCTGGGCAAGATCTCGTAATCCCTCTTCTCGACACGGAGAATTTCCTTATAAGTGGCATATTTCTTGGAGAGCTCATAACACGCTTTATCTTTGCGATTCTTTTTGTTGCAATCACCCATAATCGTCTAAGAACTTTAGGGCATAAATTAGAGGCAACTTCGCAGCTAAATGATCAATTGAAGGAACGCTACTCACAACTGATTGACTCTGACGAAGAAATCAGAACACACGCATCCCAGCTTCTCCATGACCGCATCCAGTCGAAGTTGATGCTCGCGGGAGCTAAATTAACAAGAGTTTCAGAGGTGCTATCGGATGAGGGCAAGTTAGGAATTCAGCCGGTCATCAAAGAGCTAGAGCAGATCCGTTCTATTGATGTCCGCGAAGTTTCACAACTTCTCACTCCCAATCTCGCCGGCGAGGGGCTCATTGGTTCCTGCGAGAATCTCTGCAGCGAATACCAACCGGAGATCACATTTATCATCGATATTAGCCAAGAGGTGGAGAATCTCGAAGAAGAGACGAAACTTGGACTCTATCGAATCATTGAACAAGCGGTGATTAATTCAATTAAACATGGGCCTGCTGCACATGTTGAAATCTCTCTCGCAAGAATTTCTCTTGATCAATTGGAGCTCACAGTTTCAGATGATGGCCCTGGCTCTACGGAGGATGGATCTGGCACTGGGACGGTTGTTATCGATGCTTGGGTCTCTAAGCTAGGCGGGCGCAAGGAGATTGAATCAAAGCTAGGAAGCGGCTACACGCTTCGAATTTTGATTCCTTAAAATATTTCTAGATTAGAAAAGCCCCGACAGAAACTCTGCCGGGGCTTTTCTCTGATACTAATTAAGCAACTGACTCCGTCAAGATTGATACGCGATCATTGTTGACTGAGAGGAAGCCACCTTTGACGGTGAACTCCTTTGTTGAGCCATCTGAGACCTTGATGCTGACTAGGCCATCGACGAGAACGCCAAAGAGTGGTGTGTGGCCAGGAAGTACTCCGAGGTCTCCCCCAGTTGTACGAGCGAGCACAAAGCTCGCCTCACCTGTCCATACCTGCTCTGTTGGTGATACCAACGCGACGTTGAGGCTCATGGATTACTTCTTTGCCAATTCAGCTGCATTGCGCTCTACATCGTCGAGACCACCGCACATGAAGAATGCCTGCTCTGGAACGTGATCGTACTTTCCATCTGCAAGTGCTTCGAATGCATCGATTGTGTCGTTGATTGGAACGTATGAACCGTCGATACCTGTAAAGACCTTCGCCACGAATGTGTTCTGTGACAAGAAGCGCTGGATACGACGTGCACGTCCT
>JAURJS010000037.1 GCA_030832135.1 Candidatus Planktophila sp. | reverse complement strand
TGCAGTGGCCAGGGGAAGTCGGTGTTGATGGACATTCAGATGGCGATGTCGCAGCCCATGCAATCTGTGATGCTCTCTTTGCGGCAACTGGCACCGGCGATCTCGGTGCAAACTTTGGAACTTCAAGACCTGAGTATGCAGGAGCATCAGGTTCAACTCTCTTGCAAGAGACACTCAATATCGTCACCGCTGCTGGCTATACGATCTCTAACGTCACCGTTCAAATTATCGGCAATCGCCCACGTATCGGCTCCCGTCGCGCTGAGGCAATCACCGCAATATCAACTGCGTTAGGTGGTGTACCAGTATCGATTCTCGCCACAACAACAGATGGCATGGGATTAACTGGAGAAGGCAAGGGCATTGCAGCGATAGCTACAGCGCTCGTTACCAAGTAGGCGCCAGTTTCTTAGAAATCAGGGCTCAGGTTAGAATTGCCCAATGAGTTCGCTGCATCTATATGACACCTTGTCGCGAACGACCTCCCCATTTACTCCCCTTAAAGAGGGTGAAGTAGGTATCTATCTCTGCGGCGCAACAGTACAAGCGCCTCCTCATATCGGCCATGTTCGCTCTGGCGTTAACTTCGATATTTTGCGTCGCTGGCTTATGAAGAGTGGCTACAACGTCACCTTTATCCGCAATGTGACAGATATTGATGACAAGATTTTGCATAAAGCTGTTCACGAGAAAGCTCCATGGTGGGCAGTGGCAATGAAGTATGAGCGCGCATTTACTGATGCATATGCAGCGCTCAATGTTCTTCCACCAACATATGAACCACGTGCCACCGGACATGTGACTCAGATGATTGCACTCATGCAGCTTCTCATTGAGCGCGGTATGGCATATGCCCCAGGCAATGGCGATGTCTATCTTGAGGTGCGCAAACTCGAATCATATTTAACGCTCTCACGGCAGAAGCTCGATGATCTGCAGTCAGCTGCCGATGCGGATGAAACTTTTAAGCGCGATGTTCGAGACTTTGCTCTCTGGAAGGCTGCAAAGCCAGGAGATCCATCATGGCCAACTCCATGGGGAGCAGGTCGTCCTGGTTGGCACCTCGAGTGTTCTGCCATGGCGCAGGCATATCTCGGTGAAGAGTTTGATATTCACGGTGGCGGTCTAGATTTGATCTTCCCTCATCACGAGAATGAAATCGCACAATCTGAGGCAGCAGGATATGGCTTTGCCAAGCGTTGGTTACATAACGCATGGGTGACAGCATCTGGCGAGAAGATGTCTAAATCTCTCGGTAATTCACTTCAGGTGCACGAGCTTCTTAAGACAGTCCGTGGAATTGAACTCCGTTGGTACTTAGGATCTGCTCACTACCGTTCCATGCTTGAATTCTCACACGAAGCTCTTGCGGAATCTTCAGTGGCATTCCGCCGCATCGAATCTTTCCTACTTCGCTCTGTTGAGATTCTGGGGCAAGAGCCAACACCAGTGTTGGGCACTGCTTTTATCGATGCAATGAATGACGATTTAGCTGTTCCAACAGCTCTTGCTTCAATTTCAGAGTCACTTCGCCTTGGAAATAGCGCAATCACATCAGGAAATAAGTCAGTGATTGCAACATCAGCAAATGAGATTCGTGGAGCGCTTGAAGTTCTCGGTTGCGATCCATTTGATCCTGCATTTGCATCGGCATCTACTAGCGATGATGTAACAACGGCTCTTGATGGCACAATCAAGTTGGCTCTGGCTCAACGCGAAGCTGCTCGTGTTCGTAAAGATTTTGAAAGCTCAGATGCGATTCGCGATGGCCTTACAGCTCTTGGAATAGTTATCGAAGATACAGCGCAAGGACCACGATGGTCGATCTCACGTAAGACTGAAGGAAGTGGTTCATAATGGCCGGAAATTCAAAGCCTCGCGGCGCTGTTCGTAAATCAAAGAAGGGACCAACTGTTGGTTCTGGCGGAAATCGTAAGCGCGGATTAGAGGGTAAAGGTCCAACACCTAAGGCGGAAGATCGTCCTTATCACGCAGCTCATAAAGCGAAGAAGCGTGCAGAGAAAACTGCAGAGAAGCGTCCAGCTGCACCACGTTTACCAAAGTCTGAGATGCCCAAGGGTGAGATTGTCTCTGGTCGTAACGCGGTTCTGGAAGCACTTCGCGAAAGCGTTCCAGCTACAGAGATTATGGTCGCACGCGGCGTCGATATCGATGATCGCATTGCAGAGTCGCTCCAGCTTGCACTCAACCTTGGACTTCAGATCAAGGAAGTTCACCGAGCATCTCTCGAATCAATCGCACCAAATAGCCAAGGAATTATCCTCGGCATCAAGCCGTTCCAGTATTCAAGTTATGAAGAGATCTGCGATCGCGCAAAGGGTGCCAAGCTCCTCGTTGCACTCGATGGCGTAACAGATCCCCGCAACCTTGGCGCAGTTACTCGTTCTGCAGCAGCCTTTGGAGCCTCTGGAATCATCATTCCTGAGCGTAGAGCAGCTGCTTTAACTGCTTCGGCCTGGAAGACATCTGCAGGAGCTGCTGCTCGTCTTCCGATTGCACAGGTAACTAACCTTGCTCGCACAATCGATGATGCCAAGAAGCGTGGCATGTTTATCGTCGGTCTCGATGGCGATGCGGATGTTGAGCTTTCAGATATGAAGGTTGCCAAAGAAGATCTGATGATTATCGTTGGCTCTGAGGGTAAGGGTCTTGCTCGCCTCACACGTGAGAAGTGCGACCTTATCGTTTCGATTCCAATCTGCTCATCAACAGAGTCACTCAATGCATCTGTTGCAACATCAATTACTCTTTTCTGGATTGATGAGCAACGCCGCAAGGGTTAAGCGATGAGATATAACCGATTTATTGTCTGTGGTGACTCCTATAGCGAGGGCATGACTGACGAAGTTATAGATGGCAATTACCGAGGTTGGGCAGATCGCGTTGCCGATGAGATGGCAAAGCATTCAGATAACTTCA
>JAURJS010000036.1 GCA_030832135.1 Candidatus Planktophila sp. | reverse complement strand
TGAATGGTTGGCTTGGCATTAAGAGCAGCAAGTTCAACTTCCTTGATAATCGCTTCGCGATTTGGACCGAGCTTTGTATCGCCAATAAGAGTGTGTAGCTTGATGATTGCATCCATCAACTGTTCTGGACGTGGTGGGCAACCTGGCAAGTAAATATCAACAGGAACGATGTGATCGACGCCCTGAACGATTGCGTAGTTGTTAAACATTCCACCAGAAGATGCACATGCGCCCATTGAGATAACCCACTTTGGCGCTGTCATTTGATCGTAAATCTGACGAAGTACTGGAGCCATCTTCTGTGAAACGCGACCTGCAACGATCATGAGATCTGCTTGACGAGGAGATGCGCTAAAGCGCTCCATTCCAAAACGAGAGATGTCATGCTTCGGTGAAGAACCGAGCGCCATCATCTCAATCGCACAACATGCAAGACCGAATGTTGCTGGCCATACCGAGCTCTTGCGCATATAACCGGCAAGACCTTCTACTGTTGAGAGAAGTACTCCGCTAGGTAACTTATCTTCTAGGCCCATGGGTTAGTCCCATTCCAATCCGCCACGTCGCCAAACGTATGCATATGCAACGAAGACCGTTGCGATAAAGATTCCCATCTCCACGAGACCAAATAATCCGAGCGCATCAAATGAGACGGCCCATGGGTAGAGGAAGACAATTTCGATATCAAAGACAATGAATAACATTGCGGTGAGGAAGTACTTCACAGGGAAGCGTCCACCTTCGAGAGCTTGCGGTGAGGGTTCGATTCCACACTCATACGCCTCTTGCTTTGCGCGGTTATATCGAGCAGGACCTGTAACAGCTGCAATGCCGACCGAGAATGCGGCGAAGCCGAAGCCGATGGCAAAGAGGATGATGATTGGCAGATATGGATTAGCGCTCACGGGGCGTAATTCTAGGTGCAACGGAGAGTAGGAGTTATCCCAACGCCTTCTCAACTATGTGAACTGCGTCAATAGCTAAGGTTTTACCGCCATATGTACTGCGACAATCCCGCCCGTCAGATTCGTGATAGCGACCTTCGACCAACCAGCCTCATCGATGATGGCAGCGAGCGCCGCCTGATCTGGCCAAGCCTTGATTGACTCGGCAAGGTAGATATAGGCCTCAGGGTTTGAAGATGTCTTTTTTGCGATCCATGGCAGGGCGCTCATCAGGTAATTGGTATAAATGGTACGAAACGGACGCCATGTAGGGGCTGAGAACTCGACGATAACTAAACGGCCGCCAGGGCGGACCACTCGGAGCGCCTCTCTGAGCGCCTGGCTCGTCTTATGAGTATTACGGAGGCCAAAGGAGATGGTGTAGAGATCGAAGGAGTTATCCTCAAAGGGAAGGGCTAGGGCATCTGCCCATTGAAAATTCAGGTAGGGGCGCTGCTTGCGACCGGCATCGAGCATTCCATGGGAGAAATCAGCGGAGGTGACCTCTGCCCCACGCTTAAAGAGCGGCTCTGAGCTAGCCCCGGGGCCTGCCGCCATATCGAGGATCTTCATCCCAGGCTTTGGGTCGATCAGCTTGGTGACCGCTCTACGCCACCTCTTCGTCTGGCCAAGACTCAGGAGATCATTGACGAGGTCATATCGCTTTGCCACGCCATCGAACATCGCGGCAACCTCACCTGGATTCTTACTCAAATCCGCGCGGGTTCCCTGCTTATCGCCTTCTGGCTTCTCTGCTCCTGACATGTGGGTAGTCTGGCGCAAAGGTAGGCTTGGCCACAACTTTAAATGGTTTTCACATTTTCAGTACTGAATTGAAGGAGCCCTCGATGTCATCTACAGCAACTCTCCGCGCCGTCGTCGCACCACGCAGCACAGCGCTGACACACGCTCTCTTCATCGTCAGTGGCGTCGTGTTTATCGCCTTGATGGCTCAAATCTCAATTCCAGTTCCAGGTTCTCCCGTTCCTGTTACAGGCCAGACGCTTGCTGCCCTCCTAGTTGGAACGACCTATGGCGCTCGCTTAGCTGTGACAACTTTTGCCACATACATTCTCGCTGGAATCGCTGGCGCTCCAATCTTTGCTCCATCGCAGACTCTTCCTAGCCACGGTCTCGATCGCGTCCTAAGCGCAACCGGTGGATACCTCATTGGAATGCTCGTTGCATCACTGCTCCTCGGATACCTTGCCGATCGCAAAGCGGATCAGAAGTTTGTAACTTCATTTCCTGCACTCATTCTCGGTGAGATCACAATCTTTGGTTTCGGTCTGGTCTGGCTCCATAACTCGCTCGACCTCTCTTGGTCAGCGACAATCTCAGCCGGTCTCACACCTTTTATTCTCGGTGAAGTCTTGAAGATTGCAATTGTTGGAACTTCACTTCCTTTGATCTGGCGCAAGATCGCAACTGAGCTCAACAAGTAATAGCAACTAGATGCCCTCACTTGTTCCCGTAACAACCAATCGCATTGGTTCACATCTGCCACTTCTGCAACTACTTCCTGCAGATGCCCAATATTCATGGGTCCGTGGCGGAGATGGTCTTGTGGGTTGGGGCGAATACGCATCAATTACCGTAAAGGGTCGAGATCGCTTTGATCAGGTCCGCACCTGGTGGCATCAACAGCTAGAGACATTCTCAATCTCTAATGCTGTGCATGGCTCAGGAACAGGCCCGGTTCTCTTCACATCATTTAGCTTTGACCGTAATGAGGAATCTGTAGCGGTAATCCCCCGCGTCATTGTTGGCAAGAAAGGCGAGAACTCCTGGATCACATGGATTGGCGATGGTGCGCAACCGCCAGTGATTGATACCGCTCCAGATTATGCGCAACAGATTTTTCAATGGCAGCAAGGGACTTTGACCGAACAACAATGGGAGAGTCGAGTCGCACAAGCGATTGCAAAGATTGATAAATCTGAGATCGAAAAGGTTGTTCTCGCGCGAGATTTGATTGCAACAACAGAGGCGGGCATTGATGTTCGCCCCATCCTCAATAAATTATCTGACAACTACCCTGCCACCTGGGTCTTTTCAGTTAACGGTTTGATCGGTGCAACGCCAGAGCTCCTCCTTCGCCTCTCTCGCGGCATGGTGACATCGCGCGTTCTGGCAGGAACAATCCCAAAGACCGGTGATGATGCGCGCGACTTAGCTCTAGCAGGATCACTTGCACGTTCCTCCAAAGATTTAGAAGAGCATGAATATGCAGTCCGCTCTGTCGCTGAAGCGCTTGAACCATTCTGCTCATCAACAAACGTTCCCGATGCACCATTTGTGCTTCACCTAGCAAATGTCATGCACCTTGCTACTGATGTGACTGGAGCGCTTTTAGAATCTGCCCATCACATCGATGCCTTTGCGCTATTGAAATCACTCCACCCATCTGCAGCTGTCTGTGGAACACCACGCAATATCGCATTCGATGTCATCGATGAGATTGAGGGAATGAATCGTGGGCGCTATGCCGGTCCTGTTGGATGGATTGATGCGCGCGGTGATGGTGAGCTCGGCATTGCTCTTCGCTCTGGTCAGGTAACCGAGAATGAGATTCGAATATTTGCAGGGTGTGGAATCGTTGCAGGTTCTGATCCGGTAGTTGAACTTGCCGAAAGTAGCGCGAAGTTCAGCGCAATGAAATCTGCCCTTTAAATAGAACGCATAGAGTCATAGATCGCTTTGAGGTGATCTGCGTTGCTCTCACGATCTGGAACGGTAACAACCAGAAGAGATAGGCCTTTGACTGGTTTTTTGAGCTCAGCTTGTAACTCTGATTGGTTCTTTACTGAGGCGGTAGCTAAACCGAAACTCTCTGCAATCTTCTTTATATCCAGGTTATGAGGGGTTCCAAAGATTGTTTCAAAGCCGCTGACTCCACGGTGAGGCAGGGTGGAGAAGATCCCTCCACCGTTGTTATCAATCACGATGATCTTTAGATTGATATCTTCTTGCTGAATAAGTCCTGTGAGGTCGTGGAGGAAGCTTAAATCTCCTAGGACTGCCACAGTCTCTTTACGAGTGGCGGCAATTCCTAGTGCTGTTGAGATATTGCCATCAATACCTGCAAGACCACGGTTGGCAAAGGTCTCGATGCCGCTTCGTGCAGAGGCAAAACCTTCAATATCGCGAATTGGGCGAGATGAAGCGATAAAGAGGCTCTGCCCTGAAGCTAAACCGTTGCCAATCTCGCGGGCAACGAGGGCCTCTGACCATTGAGTCATCTCACCAATCTTCTTTGCAGCGCGATCGGAATACTTCTTCCATCGATCTGCATACTCAGAATCCGCAAGAGGAGCTTCAACCTTTGGCAGTCCGGCAAATTTCTGATCTGCAACGCGATCTGTGTCGACTGTAATAATCCGTGGATCGATCACGATGGTCTTGCGCGCTGTGGCGATTAAACGATTGATAGAACGTGAAAGAGTGGTGCGACCAATAACAACTGCGGTATCTGGTGCCAACTCATCTGTGATTACCTGTGATGTGAGGAAGATACTTGCATGGGAGAGCGCATCAGGAAAAGAGAGTGGATCTTCAGCAACTACTGGCCAGCCAAGTTCTTTGGCGAAGGCGGCAACATCAACAACTGCTAATCCCCCGCGATCATGGCCAATGACCAAAACTCCTCGAGTTGATTTTGTATAGAAAGTTCCAGGAAGTTTTCGATCAAATTCTCTTGGTCGCTTGATGGTGATTCCGGCAAGCCAATCACTCTCGTCATCGGCGCTGAGCGGTTCCGGGAACTGCACATTCAAATGCACAGGACCAGATTGAAGTGAGTTAAATGGAAGCTCCATCGGATAGGCAGGCCCTGAGATATCAGCGAAGTAGCGAACGGCTTTGCCGAAGATGCGTGCTTGTTCAGTTGTCTGATTGGCACCGGTCCGGCGCAACTCTGCGGGGCGATCTGCGGTGATAACAAGTAGTGGAATGTTGGAGTGTGAGGCCTCTAAGACAGCAGGATGATAGTTAGCAACGGCAGTTCCTGACGTGCAGATGATTGGAACTGGACGTCCACTCGCCTTTGCCATACCTAAAGCAAAGAAAGCTGCGGTTCGCTCATCGATACGAGTGTGGATGGTGATCAAGTTGCGCTCAGATGCTGCATAGAAAGCCATTGTCAGCGGTGCATTGCGAGAGCCTGGCGAGATAACAACGTCGGTGACACCAGCTTCAACTATCTGGCGAACAATGGTGCGAGCTAAAGTCGTTGATTGATTCATTAGATTCCTAAGACCTCAGCGCAGCGCATGGCTCGATTCTTCCACCATTCATAGCGATCTGGTGCAACATCAAGGCTATCGAAGTTGATATCTAAGTCACTCACAGCGAGTGATCCATCAACTATTGGCAGCTCTGCAACATTCTTCGCCATCAATGAGCCAGTCGCCAAACCACAATCAAAGTTGAGATCCTTAAGAGATGCGGCAAGCTCAACACCATAATTAATGCCAACGGCGCTCTCTAACGCACTTGAAACCACCGCAGGAAGTCCGTGATGTTCTGCGATTGCAAGAGAGCGAGTAATTCCACCGAGAGGTTGAACTTTAAGCATCACAATATCTGCAGCGCCTTTAAGGTCAATTGCAAATGGATCTTCTGCTTTACGAATTACCTCATCAGCTGCAATCTTCAGTGGAATGTGAATCTTGTTCTTCAGTTCCCGCATCTCATCCAGCGTTGCACAAGGTTGTTCCACATACTCAAATGGTCCAACATTTTCATAGAAGGCGTAGAGGTTGGTAAGTGCCTGCTCCACACTCCACAGACCATTAACATCGATTCGAATATTGACTTTGCGACCAAGTGATCGGATTCGTGCAAGTCGAACAATATCTTCGCTGAGATTCGCTCCTACCTTCACTTTGTAAGTCATGACCCCTGGATATGAAGCAACTAAATCCTCAATTATCTTCTTATCGTTGCTGTCAGGAATAGTGCCATTGACTGGGATTGAGCTGCGCAGCCGTGGTGGCCGAGGTTGGGTCGCAGCTTCTATTGCGGATGCGAGCCACCGAGACGATTCTGGATCACCATATTCAAGAAAAGGTGAGAACTCACCCCAGCCATATTCACCTTTAAAGAGAGCAACTTCTCGCACAGTGACCCCACGAAAATCGGTCTTCATAGGTAGCGCAACAACGCGCATCGTTGAGAGAAGTTCTTTAAACATTACATACGCAGACTCTAAGGACGTCGCGGAAACTTTCCAAAGTCAGGCTTGCGCTTCTCTTTATAAGCATCGCGACCTTCTTGGCCTTCTTCACTTAAGTAGAAGAGAAGAGTTGCATCGCCTGCAAGCTGTTGGATTCCAGCTAGTCCATCATCAGCAGCGTTCATTGATGCTTTGAGAAGTCGTAGCGCCATTGGGCTATTCATTAACATCTCACGACACCATGAGACTGTCTCTGCCTCAAGTTCTGCAAGTGGAACGACTGTGTTTACAAGCCCCATAGCGAGCGCCTCTTGCGCATCGTATTGGCGAGTCATAAACCAAATTTCACGTGCCTTCTTCTGGCCAACATTGCGAGAAAGCAGCCCTGATCCATAACCGCCATCGAATGAGCCAACCATCGGACCGGTCTGTCCAAACTTTGCATTATCTGCAGCGATGGAGAGATCACAGACAACGTGGAGAACATGTCCGCCACCAATAGCCCAACCAGCGATCATTGCAACGACAGGTTTTGGTGTGCGACGAATCTGTACTTGAAGATCGAGAACGTTGAGACGTCCCATTCCTTGCTGACCAAGTGCATCTTCACCGATATATCCATCATCACCGCGAACGCTAATATCGCCACCAGAACAGAAAGCTTCGCTACCTTCGCCGGTAAAGATGATGACACCGACCTCGGAGTTATCGCGGGCGAGATCAAAGGCTGCCTTTAACTCGATGATGGTCTCAGGGCGGAATGCATTGCGAACCTCTGGGCGGTTGATCGTAATCTTCGCCATTCCATCGGCGCTCTCATACTTAATGTCAGTGAAATTCTCTCCCCCACGCGCGGTCTTCCACGCAGGGATGGTTCGGTCACCAAAATCACGCTTAATCGGCTTGCTCACGATTCCTCCATTGTTG
>JAURJS010000035.1 GCA_030832135.1 Candidatus Planktophila sp. | reverse complement strand
GCTTGGGTGCGGGTATAGCGATGAGGTTGGAAGATAACGAGAACTCGTCCTGCATCGGCATATCGTCGAGCTGCCTCGAGCGTTACCGTGATCTCCGTTGGGTGGTGTCCGTAATCATCAATTATGCGAATTCCATTGACAGTTGCCTTCAACTCAAAACGACGACCTGCACCTCTGAAGGAGGTAAGCCCACCTAAGAATGATGGAGCGTTAAGGCCAAGGGCCATAGCCAATGCGAGCGTGCCAGCGGCGTTGAGAAGGTTATGTCTTCCTGGGACGGTGAGTTCGATAAAGCCGAGAACGCTCCCCTTCCAGATGGCTCGGCCACGAGAGCCAGAGGCGGTGAGTTCTATCTGATCTAGCTTCAAATCCGAGCTTGCTTCGGTGCCGTAGGAGTATGTCGTGCAATGAGAGATCCTCTCCCCCAGCGCTCGTGAGCCCGAATCATCATTGCAGTAAATCAGATAACCATCATTCGGGATCGTCTTAGCAAAATTCTCAAAGACCTGCGTTACTTCATCAGCTGTTGCAAAGAAGTCGACATGGTCGTGTTCGATATTTGTGATGATGGCGGCATGTGGGTGATATGCGATAAATGAGCCATCTGATTCATCTGCCTCAGCGATAAAGAAATCACCCGAACCTCGGTGGGCATTTGAGCCAGAGGCGCTCAACGTTCCTCCGATAGCAAATGAAGGATCTGCTCCACATGCTTGGAAGGCAACTGTCGCCATCGATGATGTTGTTGTCTTTCCATGTGTTCCAGCAACAGCAATACTTGTGAGGCTGTGCATCAGAAGTGCGAGGGCGTTTGCTCTCGTCATGATGGGGATAGAACGTTCTAGCGCCCTAGCAATCTCTGGATTACTGGCAGAGATAGCAGTCGAATAAATCACGACATCTGCTCCATCAACATGGGATGCCTCATGGCTCTTATAAATCGTTGCACCTAGCGCGGCCAGAGCAGTGAGCACAGTGGAATCTTTTGCATCTGAGCCAGAGACAGTAATTCCATCTGCTAATGCAATACGTGCCAAACCACTCATACCAGAGCCACCGATTCCAATAAAATGGATTCGCTTTCCTAGAAATGAGTCACCGCTGAAGGTTGCGGTGCTGGCGATTGCCATTACTTACCTGCCGCTCTCTCGATTAACTTCACAATCTTATCGGCAGCCCCAGCGCTAGCTGCATCACCTGCGGCAGGGCGATCGAAACTTTTCTGAAGTAATTCATCAATATGTGAAGTCAACCATTCAGCTGTGAAATCACTCTGCTTAACAATCTGAGCTCGACCAGCACTTACTAGATCTGATGCATTAAGTGCCTGCTCGCCATTGCCAATAGGAAGAGGAATAAAGAGTGAGTAGCGCGCTAGAGCCTGTGCCTCAGCGCAAGTTACTGCGCCACTTCGAGAGATCAATAAATCGGCTGCGAGATAGCACTGCGCCATATCTTCAATATAAGCCAGTGCGCGATATGAGCTATCTCCATCAGGAACGGGGTTGTTCTTACCAACACCGTGAAGAATGGTGAGGCCTCTCTTCGATAGCTCTTCTCGCACCTCAGAGATAACCTGATTTATTGCTTGAGAGCCCTGTGATCCACCAAAGATAAAGATGAGAGGACGATCTGTACTCAATCCATATCGAGATGTAATCTCCGCCTTCGCGGCAGTGCGAGCTGCGCTCCAATCGGTGAGAGCAATTGAGAGTGCCGATAGAACATCAGCACGTAAAGGAAGCCCTGTGAGTTCGGCGCGGGAGAACTCTCTATCGCTGACAGGAAAACTCAAAGCAAGATACTTCGTCAGACGAGCACCCATGCGATTGGCCCAACCAGGGCGAGCATTCTGTTCATGAATGACAAATGGTGTGCGATTCAGTCGCGCTGCTAGATATAGCGGGCCAGAGACATATCCCCCAAAACCGACAGCGCAATCGACACCTTTAAGGATTGCGCGAGCGGCGGAGATAGATGAAATTAATTGAAATGGAACTTTGAGCAGCGATGGAGAGATGGTGCGAGAGATTGTCACCTTAGGGATTTGGTGGAGAGTAAATCCAGCTGCTGGAATCAAGGTGTTCTCTAATCCATGTGGAGTGCCTAAAAATGAGATTTCATCTTCTGGGTGGGCGCTCTGCCAAGCACGAGCGACGGCGAGAGCCGGCTCCACATGACCTGCTGTCCCACCACCTGCGAAGAGAATCTTCATAAAAGCTGCTCTCCCCTTACTTCTTCGCGAAACGTTGAACGAGTTCCTTCTTGACTTCAGTATCTCTTAAGGCAACGCCCGCAACGAAGCCTAAGGCGCAAATGGTCGTCAATAAGGCAGAACCGCCATAGGAGACCAGAGGTAACGTAACTCCAACGACCGGAAGAACGCTGATGGCGGTACCGATATTGAGAATAGATTGAATGCCAATCCATGCACCTACTCCAGCGCATACATATCGTGAGAATGGATCACGTGCACGAAGAGCGATACGGAAGATTGAGTAGACGAGAGTGCCAAGAAGCAAGAGGACTCCCAAAGTTCCCACGAGCCCTAGCTCTTCACCAATGACTGAGTAGATAAAGTCTGTGTGAGCCTCTGGAAGATTGCCCCACTTCTGGCGACTGCCACCAAGGCCGACGCCGAAGACGCCACCGGTTGCAAGCCCCAAGAGGCTATGCGCTGGCTGCCAGCCAAAGTTCTTGTAGTCGTTGGGATCGAAGGGATCTAGGAATACCAAGAAGCGAGCACGTCGATAATCTGAAGTGACAATTCCAATCGCAAGGCCGAGGAAGAGAACTGCTGCAACGCTACCCATCTTTCGCAGATCCACGCCAGAGACAAAGAGGAGAGCTGAGAAAATTGCGGCAACAACAGCTGCCGTTCCCAAATCTCGACCTCTTAGGATGCCGAGGATTACCAAGGCAAAGCCCGGTGCCAATAAGAGAATTACATTGAATTTAATCTTCTCTGCCGACTCTTTACGCGCGAGCAGATATGCAGCCCAGAGAATGAGAAGGAACTTTGTGAACTCTCCTGGTTGGATATCGACAACCTTAAGATCGATCCAATTTCGATTTCCATTCACTTCTTTGCCGACGCCAGGAATCATGACAACTGTGACAAGCACCAACGAGATTGCCAAACCAAATTTTGCGAAGCGATTCCAGAATTCTGCCGGGCGTGTGGCAAGGGCGATTGCAAATGGAACTCCTGCGGCAAGAAAGATGAATTGGCGGAGTGCAACTGCAAAGGCGTAACCCTTGGTATCAATAGCGTGAATTGATGATGCAGAGAAGACCATGATCAGGCCGAGCACAACGAGTACCGAAGTGCTGATAATCATCATATAGAAATGATTGACAGGCTTATTGAGAAAGCGTGCGCTCTTTGCAGTTTTAGTGGTCATGGGTGAGAACTTCCTTTACCGCTCGAGCGAATCGATCTCCACGATCGCCATAAGATTTAAATTGATCCATCGAGGCACATGCTGGGGCTAGTAAAACAACATCGCCTTCGGCTGAGATCTCATCTGCACATCGAACAATCGCCTCCATGAAGAGATTCTCCTCTGAGCCTTTTTGATAATCAGCTGGGGTGTCGATGAAGTGAAGTGGCAGCTCTGGTGCGCTCTTTCTTAAAGCTTCGGCGATAAGGTCACGATCTTCACCAATTAAAACTGCTGCCTTCAAGCGACTCCATGTGAGATCGACGAGAGGTTGCATCTGGGCGCCCTTGGCGAGTCCGCCAGCAATCCAGATCACAGAGAAGTTAGAGAGGATTGATGCAGCTGCTGCATGTGGGTTGGTTGCCTTAGAGTCGTTAATCCACTTCACACCATTAACTACAGCTACCTCTTCTATGCGATGGCGACCTGGCTTAAAGCTCTTCAAAGCCTCGCGTATAACCTCTC
>JAURJS010000034.1 GCA_030832135.1 Candidatus Planktophila sp. | reverse complement strand
TTGCGAAGTGCATTCGCCTCTGCAACATCTCCAGCAGGAGTAGAGGTCGCATGAGCGTTGAGGTGAACAATATCTTTTGCAGTCATGCCGGCGCTCTGAAGTGCAAACTTAATCGCACGTTGAACCCCAGAGCCTTCTGGATCTGGGGCAGCGATGTGATAGCCATCAGATGTGAGTCCCTGACCGCTGATCTCACAATAGATCTTTGCGCCACGCGCCTTGGCATGTTCGTACTCTTCCAGGATAAGGATTCCGCCACCTTCGCCAAGTACAAAGCCATCGCGATCGCGATCGTATGGTCGTGATGCGCGAGCAGGATCATCATTACGTGTAGAGAGAGCCTTCATTGCAGCAAAGGCAGCCATCGGAAGCTGGTGACAAGCTGCCTCAACTCCGCCGCTGACGACGATATCTGCACGGTTGTTCTTAATCATTTCAAAGGCATAACCAATAGCTTCAGCGCCAGATGCACAGGCAGAGACAGGGGTATGAACGCCAGCCTTCGCCTTAAGCTCGAGACCTACATTTGCCGCTGGGCCGTTAGGCATCAACATCGGCACTGTATGAGGGCTGACGCTACGCGCACCCTTTTCGTTGAGAATATTAAATTGATCCATCAGCGTAATTACTCCGCCGATGCCTGATGCGATCACAACACCGAGACGCTCTTTATCGAGTTCATCGGGGGATCCAGCATCCTTCCACGCCTCGCGAGAGGCAATAACTGCAAACTGCTCGGAACGATCGAGGCGGCGCATCTCAACGCGCTCCATCTGATCTGCTGGTTCTGTCGCAACGCGCGCAGCGAAATGCACTGGAAGCATTTCTCGCCATTCATCGGTGAGGAGGCGAACTCCACTCTGACCGGCAAGAACTGCCTTCCAGGTTGAATCAACATCTCCACCGAGAGGGGTGGTTGCACCTAAGCCGGTGACCACTACGCGACGCTGTGACATACCAGTAATCCTTTATTTGCTAGCTATTAGTTTGAAGCGTTGACGATGAAGTTAACAGCGTCAGCAACAGTGACGAGATCAGTTACCTTCTCATCAGGAATCTTTACGCCGAAACGCTCTTCGCATGCAACGACAACTTCAACCATGCTAAGTGAATCAACTTCGAGATCTTCTGTGAAGTTCTTATCGAGTTCGATTGATGCAGCTGGAATGCCCGCTACTTCTTCAACAATCTCCTTGAGTCCTGCAAGTACATCTGCTTGTGCTAGCGCCATGTTTATATTCCTTTTCTTATTACCTGATATAGCTCTTTACATTTACATCTATATGAATATCAATTCGAATAGGTATTTATTCTCTCGGAAAAATACCGCTACTTCCTAGTACCAGCGGGCGTTTGCCGCTCTTTTTTATGGTTTTGGCGGAAGTTTTACGACTTGGCCCGCATAAACGAGACCTGCGCCATAGCCAATGATGAGTGCAAGTTTTCCATGCATCTCTGGGTGTTTTTCAAGTAGGGCATCCATAGCAAGTGGAATTGACGCAGCTGATGTATTTCCATTGGTACGAATGTCATCTGCAATCAAAACCGAATCAGGCATCTTCATATCTTTTGCCATCGTCTCAATGATGCGCAGATTAGCTTGGTGGGGAATAAAGACATCAAGATCATTAACTGTGACACCGGCAGCATCAAGAGCTCGTTGTGCAGCCTTACTGACAGAGAAGACCGCCCAACGGAAGACCTTCTGTCCCTCTTGCGAGATATTTGGCCAGACAATTCCTTCGAGAGTTTTCTGTTCATCATAATTACGAGCATCGGTCCAAGCCGGGTTCATCAAAATGGCATCGCGATTTTCTGCATCTGAACCCCATTCAACTGGGCCGATTCCTGCCTCATCAGATTCGCCGATGATGACCGCACCTGCACCATCGGCAAAGATAAATGCAGTTGCGCGATCAAATGGGTTGGTGAAGTCTGTGAGCTTCTCTGCACCAATGACTAGAACCTTCTTTGAAGTTCCAGCCTTTACAAAATCATGTGCCATGGAGACTCCATAACAGAAGCCGGCACAGGCGGCGTTGATATCAAATGCCGCCGCTGTCGGATTGCCTAGACGCTGCAAGAGCGCAGTTGCTGCAGATGGCGCCTGGAATGGAAAGGTAATAGTTGCAACTATGACCGTATCAATATCGCCAATAGTTAACTTCGCCTTCTTGAGCGCATCTTCCGCTGCCCAACAAGCCATGTCGAGCAATGATTCATTCTGATCTGCAAAGCGACGGGTTGCGATTCCTGTTCGTTGCTGAATCCACTCATCAGTAGATTCAATCTTGTCGACGATCTCTGCATTAGGAACCAAGCGCTTTGGTCGATATGTACCAACAGAGAGAATCTGGCTCTCACTTCCCTGACGACTCTTGATTGCCATTTACTTTCCTCCATGAGTTGATGCAAATAAAAGTGCAGTTTCAATCTCAGCTGGAGATTTGAGAGCGCATTGTTCGATTGCGGGGACGGCACGCTTAATAAGTCCTACCAAAGTGCCCGCAGGTGCGACTTCAATCGCACCAGTCACTCCTTGATCTGCCAGAGTCTGCATGCAGAGATCCCAGCGAACTGGATTGGCAATTTGATTGACGATT
>JAURJS010000033.1 GCA_030832135.1 Candidatus Planktophila sp. | reverse complement strand
CATCGACGCGAACGCGTGATGGATCAGCGCGATAGAAGCGCTCAAAGATCTTCATTTGATCTTCATCAGATAAACCAGGTCCATTATCTGCAACTGAAATACGAATGCCGTCATCTGCTCGATTGATAGAGACATCAATATTTGTTCCCGCCGGCGTATGAGCCCGTGCATTGGCAAGTAAGTTGGCAACAACTTGATGAATACGCGGTTCATCACCTAGGGCAAAGAGTTCATCACTTGATGGAGTAAATGAGACTGGGTGGTCAGGACCTGCAGCTCTTGCTGAGGCGACCGCTGATTCCACAACCTCCTCAAGATCTACTGGCTTTGCCTCCATCTCACGAGCCTGATCTAGGCGAGCAAGGAGGAGGAGATCTTCAACGAGTGAACCCATTCGCTTTGATTCGCCCTCAATACGACCCAGGAGTTCGCGTGTTGGCTCTTGACCCTCCACTGCGCCTTGGCGATATAGCTCAGAGAAGCCACGGATAGCGGTAAGTGGAGTTCTCAATTCATGCGATGCATCGGCAACGAATCGACGTAACTTATTCTCAGATTCAGTTCGTGCATCAAATGACTGTTCAATACGAGTGAGCATCGAGTTAAGAGATGTGATGAGACGGCCAACCTCGGTGTGAGGGTTGGCATCTGGCATACGTGCAGATAAATCTCCTGCAGCGATCTGTTCTGCAGTGGTTTCAACATCTTCCAGCGGGCGCATACCAATCTTGATAACAAGACGAGATGCAATTGCAATCAATGTGAGAAGTCCGGCACCGATAAGGAAGAAGAAGAAACCTAACTTTCCAACTGTTCGATTGAGGTCATCGAGAGATTGTGCGGCAACGATTGATCCTGAATTATTTGGAAGGGGAACTGCAACTGCGCGGAATTTATTGCGACCACCTTCAACGGTAAAGGCTTCACCTTGATGTTCGGCAACCTCTTCCAGGTCAAATCCGGTCAAATAATCAGCGATTGGCGCTGCGTTGAGGTCTCCACCGAGCTCTCCTGTGACAAAGCCATTGGCATCTAAGACAGTGACAGAGAATGTTGTTGGAATTCGTGAAAGCGGGCCACGTGGACGATTATCTTCAACGGGGCGCTCACGTTCTTCATTGTGTCGACCATCAAAGTCATCTTCATCTTGAACAATTCCAGATTCTGCAATTTGTGGAAGTGCTGTAGCTGAGAGAGTAAGTAGTTGTTGATCTACCTGGCCGGTGAGATAACCCTCTAGCGCGCTCTTCACAACGAAACTAGAGAGAAGAAAACCAAATGCAGTCAGGACCAATATGCCGAGGGTGAGTCGTCCGCGAAGCGACCAACTGCGAAGTGGGCTCTTCATATCTTGAACTCTATTACTTCGCTGGCGCTATGCGGAGACGGTAACCAACGCCACGCACTGTGTGAATGAGCGCTGGTTCATAGATATCAATCTTCTTGCGAAGGTAGGAGATATAAGTTTCAACAATTCCTGCATCACCGCCGAAATCGTAATCCCAGACATGATCGAGAATCTGCGCCTTAGATATAACGCGATCTGCATTAATCATGAGATAGCGAAGCAAAGTAAATTCGGTAGGGGAGAGTTCGATGAGATTGCCAGCTCGTCGCACTTCGTGAGTTGCCTCATCGAGTTCGAGATCTGCAAATGAAATCTTCTCATCATCGATTACCTGCTCAACGACACCGATTCGACGAAGTAGCGCACGCAAGCGAGCTACGAGCTCCTCCAAGCTAAATGGCTTTGTCATGTAATCATCGCCACCGATTGTCAGCCCTTGCACCTTATCTTTCATCTCATCTTTTGCAGTAAGGAAGAGAACACCGATCTGATGGCCTTCATTACGAATCTGACGACAGACTTCAAAGCCATCGAGATCAGGCAACATGACATCGAGAATCATCGCGTGAGGTTTAAATTCTTCAGCAACAGTGAGAGCTTGCGAACCAGATGCAGCGGTGCGGACCTCAAAGCCGACAAACTTAAGAGATGTTGCGATGAGATCGCTGATGCTCGATTCATCATCGACTACGAGGATGCGGTGGGTTGCAGGTGTGCTCATGGCTCAATCCTCGCCCCCAAGGCTGGGACTTTCCTGAGAATGGGAGCAGAAAGGGTGGGGAAGGGTTTTGAGCGTGGAAAAGGCGCTCACCCCAGAGGGAACCTTAGGAAGGCGGCTAAAAGGAGGGGATTTCTACCGTCTAGGGCTTTTAGCGGTATTTACAGATTCGATTTACCACTAGGATAATGGCCTATCCCGAGGAAATCGGGCTTCTAAGGGCCCGTACAGCCCTTTTGATAATGGCCAACGGAGGCGTGATGAGCGAGAAGAAGCAGGGCTATGACGCCTCTTCGATCACCGTCCTCGAAGGGCTAGAGGCGGTCCGTAAGCGCCCAGGTATGTATATCGGCTCAACGGGCGAACGCGGCCTCCACCACCTTGTCTATGAGATCGTCGATAACGCCGTTGATGAGGCGCTCGCGGGTTACTGCACCGAGATTCAAGTGACCTTGATGAGAGATGGTTCTCTTCAAGTAATCGATAACGGTCGCGGAATTCCGGTAGATATCCATCCTGTTGAGAAGAAGCCAGCTCTTGAAGTTGTTCTTACAGTTCTGCACGCAGGTGGAAAGTTCGGAGATGGTGGTTACTCAGTCTCTGGTGGACTTCACGGCGTGGGCTCCTCTGTTGTGAATGCGCTCTCAACCGATCTCCATGCAAAGGTAAAGCGCGATGGATTTATCTGGACACAGGAATATAAGTTAGGTGTTCCAACCGCTCCTGTTGCAAAGGGTGAGGCAACAACTGAAACCGGAACAACAATTCAATTCTGGCCATCTGCAGATATCTTTGAAACCGTTGATTTCTCATTTGAGATTCTCTCCACACGCTTTCGCGAAATGGCATTCCTCAATAAGGGTCTCATCCTCGTTCTCACGGATATGCGCGAAGGACATGTTGATGAGAAGGGCGAGCAGTTAACTGTTCGCTACCAATATGCCGGAGGAATTACCGACTTTGTAAAGCACCTCAACTCAACCCGCGGCGAACTTCATAAGTCCGTTATTGCGATTGAGGCAGAGGATAAGAAGGCGCGTCTCTCACTCGAAGTTTCAATGCAGTGGAACCAAGGTTTCTCGGAATCTGTCTATACCTTTGCAAACACCATTCATACACATGAAGGTGGAACACATGAAGAAGGATTCCGCACAGCTCTTACATCAGTAGTGAATAAGTTTGCTGAGGATCAGAATTTAATTAAGAAGAAGGAAGATCGCCTCACAGGTGACGATGT
>JAURJS010000032.1 GCA_030832135.1 Candidatus Planktophila sp. | reverse complement strand
TTCCGCGCAGGTCTACGCGCATATAGCCTTACCTCGTTGGCCAACCGGCCAGCGCCTTACCCTCGGAACGTCGGGCACGTACCTGCCCGGATAAGGAAGCAAAAATGGCATCAGTTATATTCGAAAATGCATCACGCATCTACCCAGGCACAACTACACCTGCTGTAGACAAGCTCAACCTCACCGTCGCAGATGGCGAGTTCCTTGTTCTTGTTGGCCCTTCAGGTTGCGGTAAATCAACATCACTTCGTATGTTGGCCGGCCTTGAGGAAATTGATGGTGGTCGTATTCTTATTGGAGATCGCGACGTAACAAACGTTGCACCTAAGGATCGCGATATTGCGATGGTCTTCCAGTCATATGCGCTCTATCCACACATGACAGTTGCAGAGAACATGGGCTTTGCGCTCAAGATTGCAGGCGTCGATAAGGCAGAGCGCGATAAGCGAGTCCGCGAAGCAGCAAAGCTTCTCGACCTTGAACTCTACTTAGAGCGTAAGCCAAAGGCTCTCTCAGGTGGTCAGCGTCAGCGCGTTGCAATGGGTCGTGCGATTGTTCGCGAACCTCAGGTCTTCTTGATGGATGAGCCACTCTCTAACCTTGATGCAAAGCTCCGTGTTGCAACTCGTACACAGATTGCAGCCCTTCAGCGCCGCCTCGGAATCACAACAGTTTATGTAACTCACGACCAGGTCGAGGCTATGACCATGGGCGATCGCGTTGCAGTTCTTAAGGATGGTCTCCTCCAGCAGGTAGACACACCACGTAACCTTTATGACAAGCCAGCTAACGCATTCGTTGCAGGCTTTATCGGTTCTCCTGCGATGAACCTCCTCACAGCACCCGTCTCAGGTGGCAAGGCTCACCTCGGTGACCTCGATATCGATGTTCCAGCTTCAGCTGGCTCATCAGTCATCGTTGGTATCCGCCCAGAAGGTTGGGTTGCTTCAGCTACAGGTTTCCACGTTCTCGTAGAGGTTGTTGAAGAGCTCGGCTCTGATGCATTTGTCTATGGCAAGCCTGCAGATACAAATGTTCAGTTCGCTAACGCATCTGATGAAGGTGCACAGGTCATCGTTCGTTGGGATCCAAAGAACCCACCAAAGCCAGGCGAGACCGTCACTGTAGTAAACGTTGCTAACGCTGTTCATCTCTTCGATGCGACAACAGGTGCACGTATTAACTAAAACGTAATTCTAAAAAACCCGTCACAGGCAACTGTGGCGGGTTTTTTTACTATCTATTGACCTTCCAATCTAATGCGAGAAGACTGAATTGATGAGAGCTAAGGCATCCGTACTACTTGCACTACTAGGCATTTTAATTCCAGCCACAGCATCTGCTTCACTTGATGGGAAAGAAGATTTCTCGGAGCCTCGCATTATGGCGTTATCTTCATTGGAGAAGGTAGGTAGTGGCCCTTGGGCAAATGGTTCTGGCTACTTATATAGTCCTCGAATAGTTTTCTCTGCAGGCCATATCAAAGATAACGCGGAATTTGCCCAGCTTTATGTCTCGCAACTTAATCAAGAGCTGACAAAGGAAATGCAGCCAATCAAAGTAATTAGGAAGTTCTTTCCATCCACCTACTCAAATAAGAATTTTAAAGATGATTTTGCAATTCTCATTCTAGAGAAACCATTCGCATTGTTAGAAACCGCCCCACTGATTACCCCAGAACTACTTGCAAAAGCGATAACTGCAAGAACGCCCATGAAAATAACGGGTTATGGTATTTACGAGGATATCTGCGCCAAAAGGAATGTCTCCTCGCCTTGCAAATTTAATGGAGAAATTACCTCTTTGGTTCCGAGAAGTATTGAGATGTCGCCTTGGACTGCCTCTGAAATGAAAAGTAAGTATGGTCGCTCCGACGATGAGATTAATGATCACGTATTCTTGACCGGCCCTTACAAGAGCGGTGCATGCGGTGGAGATTCTGGAGGCTCAACCACTGTATCAATCGATGGCATCTCTTACTATGTTGGAACAACCCCTTCAGGACATTGGAATGCCTTCTCCTGCGGACAGGCGGGTGGATCAGTTGGTGACACAATTGGTTACACCGCACCAGTGTTTATGTTTCTTGAGATGATTGCTGAAGCCGAAAAGTACGTTGCTGAGCACCCATACGTAGCTACGCCAACCGCTACGCCAACACCGAGTTCATCGATTGTTCCTAAGAAAACTTATATCTCACCGGAATACCAATACATACTTAAACTAGCTCAGCAGTGGGCGAAGACAAGCAAGAGCAGTGACACCGCTATGAAACAGTGCTCAAGTGCTCGCGACAAAGGCGTAATTTATAAGAATGGTAAGGCAACACCTATCAGCGCTACCAATACAAACTTGCGACGAGATCTCAAAAAATCTCAAGGATTTAACGCTTGCCTGTCTGGGTTTATTAAGTAGAAGCGCTCCTACTCCCCAATTGTGTCTGCGTAATTCCAGAGATCGTAATCATCGAGATTGATGGAGGTAAACCCTCTCACCTCAAGCGCTGAGACCAATTGTGCGCGATGCTCAGTAGCGTGATGCACAGCTTGAGCGATGATGGTCGAACGCTTTCGAGTGATGATTCTTCCCTCCCACTCACGAAGCACATCCCCTTCAGGCAATAGCGAAGCAGCAAGTAGTGCAGCATCTGCTGCCTTCACATACTCGATAGAGGTCAGGACATCACGAGCTGTTGCTGGTTGTATCTCAGTGAGATCTAACTTCTTCTGCCAGGCAGCGCTCTCTTCTTCCGTAAAGGCGCTCTTATCGAGCAAGCGCCAGCCATACCAGGTCGCAGAGCTTGCAATATGGCGCACAATCTCACGAACGGTCCACTCAGGATTTACTGCATAAGCATCGAGTGCCTCATCGGGTAACTGTGAGACCTTGGTAAAGATCTCTTCATTTGCCCATGCCATGTGCTTTAGTAATTTAGCTGCATCCATATGGCGAGGGTAATCTCTTTAGCCTATTTCTAAAACCCCACGGAGCACATGTGCTTTACCTGCTCCTATGACTCTCCAGCCACCATCCATCACAAGCGCTGTATTCTCATCAATTCCAATTAACGTTGTATTGGCACCACCTCGTGCGATAAATGATGCAACGCGATCAGGGAGCCAGCCAAGCATCTTGTCATAATGAGGAATCACTTCAATATCTGGCAGAAGATTAAGTCCCTCACTATGGTTCGATTTACGGATTCCCATTATCGTGCCACCGAAGGCCATGGCGCCGGCAGAACATCCAGCAAGTGATGTTCCCGACATCCATTGGTCACAGATCTCATCCCATAATGGTGAACGTTTAAAGACATCTGCGATGCGATGTGGGTCTCCCCCAGAGAAATAGATCAGACCCGCATCTTTGATTGCATCAACATAATCTGGATTAAAGGCATCTTCGCGTTCATGGATTGGCAGGTAGAGAGACTCACAGCCAATGCGTTCACATTGCTCTTGTCCACGTCTGCGCCAATAGCTGCGTTTCTCTTCGCCTTCATGAGATGAGGCCGTTGGAATTTGAACAAATACATTCTTCTTGCCACGTAGAAATGCAGAATGCAGGAGTCCGGTCTCGAACTCCTGCATCTGTGTTGAATACTCTCCAGAACCTACAAGCGCAAGCACTCCCGGGTTCTGGTTCATTTCGATTAAGCCATATCTATCGCTTAAATCGCAGGTGCGATTAAGCCATAGCCTTCTTCAGGTTTTCATCAATTGAAGCAAGGAACTGCTGCGTTGTTTGGTAAGGCGCATCGTTTGAGATCAAGAGAGCTAAATCCTTAGTCATCTTTCCCTCTTCAACAGTCTTAACGCAGACCTCTTCAAGGGTCTTTGCGAACTTCGCAAGCTCTGGATTGTTATCGAGCTTTGCACGGTGAGCTAAGCCCTGTGTCCAAGCGAAGATTGATGCGATTGGGTTTGTTGAAGTCTCCTTGCCAGCCTGGTGATCGCGGTAGTGACGTGTCACCGTGCCGTGAGCTGCCTCTGACTCACAGACCTTTCCATCTGGTGTCATGAGAACAGATGTCATCAAACCGAGTGAGCCGTAACCCTGTGCAACGGTGTCAGATTGAACATCTCCGTCGTAGTTCTTACATGCCCAGACATATCCACCTTCCATGCGAAGTGACATAGCGACCATGTCATCGATAAGGCGGTGCTCATACCAAATTCCTGCAGCTTCAAATTCAGTCTTGAACTCTGCCTGGTAGACCTCTTCAAAGATATCTTTAAAACGTCCGTCATATGCCTTAAGGATTGTGTTCTTTGTTGAGAGGTAGACGGGGAACTTACGAAGAAGTCCGTAATTAAGTGAAGCACGTGCGAAGTCATAGATTGACTTATCAACGTTATACATCGCAAGGGCTACACCTGATGATTCAAAGTCAAAGACCTCATGCTGGATTGGAGCTGAACCATCTTCTGGAACGAAAGAGAGGGTGAGCTTGCCCTTACCTGGAACCTTGAAGTCTGTTGCCTTGTATTGATCACCAAATGCGTGGCGACCGATAACGATTGGCTTGGTCCAGTGCGGAACCAGACGTGGAACATTTGAGATGATGATTGGCTCGCGGAAGATCACGCCACCAAGGATGTTGCGGATAGTTCCGTTAGGAGACTTCCACATCTTCTTAAGGCCAAACTCCTCTACGCGCGCCTCATCAGGAGTGATGGTTGCGCACTTAATACCAACGCCATGCTTCTGGATCGCCTTGGCGGCATCAATTGTGACCTGGTCATCAGTTGCATCGCGGTGCTCCATGCCGAGGTCGTAGTACTCAAGATTGACGTCGAGGTAAGGCAGGATCAACTTATCCTTGATGAACTGCCACATGATGCGAGTCATCTCATCGCCATCAAGCTCTACAACTGTTCCTTCTACTTTGATCTTTGTCATAGTTATTTCCTTTGTGGATCGCTCTTTGGTCTGAGATTAATTAGAGAGTCTGAACATCAGCTTGCTTTGCGCGAACAGCCTCAGCAGCTTCCTTAAGAGATGCAACCTCTGAATCGGTGAGCTTGCTTTCAACAACTTTACGAATTCCAACCTTGCCAATTTCAGCTTCAACACCGAGATAGACGCCAGAGATTCCGTATTCGCCATCAACCCATGCACAGACAGGCATTACTTCACCTGAATCTTCGATGACAGCCTTAGCCATGCGAGCTGCTGCTGCAGATGGTGCGTAGTAAGCAGAGCCGGTCTTGAGAAGTGCAACAACTTCTGCGCCACCATTGCGGGTGCGATCGACAAGCTCATCGATCTCGGCCTGTGACAACTTCTCTGAGAGAGGTGTGCCATCGACGGTGCAACGACTTGGGACTGGAACCATTGTGTCGCCATGTGAGCCAAGTGTCAGCGTCTTCACTGAAGAGACAGCAACACCAAGCTTTTCAGCAACGAAATTTGTAAAGCGAGCGGTATCAAGCATTCCAGCCTGACCCATCACGCGATTCTTTGGAAAGTTAGTTGCAATCTGTGCTAACGCTGTCATCTCATCGAGTGGGTTTGAGACCACGATGATGACTGCATTGGGTGAATGCTTAGCAATGTTCTCTGCTACCCCGCGCACGATTCCTGCATTGACGCCGATGAGATCCATACGGCTCATACCTGGCTTGCGTGGAAGACCTGCGGTAATCACTACGACATCTGAATTTGCTGTCTTCTCATAACCGCCACCATCGGCAGTTGTTGTTGCACCAATCAACTTTGTCTCAAAGCCTTCGATAGAACGCGACTGGTTCATATCGAGAGCGAGACCTTCTGATTTGCCTTCGAGAATATCTGTGAGGACGACCTCATCGAAGATGTTGTATTCAGCTAAGCGAAGAGCTGTAGTGGAACCGTAGAAACCTGCACCAACAACGGTGACTTTCTTTGCCATGTTGCGTCCTATCCTGGATTATCTTGACGTCGAGATAACTCTACAACCCTTTTGGAAGGGCGAGAGCCAGGGCGAAGAGCACACCTGCGAGTGTGAGCGGGAAATAACACTCAATTACCCGGCGTCGCCCCGAACTCTTTCCCCACTGGGCAAGGGCAACAAGGCCGGTCCCCAGGGCGATCAATATTGAGCCAGAACGCACCGCGCCGAAGATTCCCAGTGCGACGCCGATAAGAATCGAGAGCGCAGCTATGCGCAGATGAAGTGAGGTTATCGCTCGCATGCATCCACCACATTGGTGAGCAACATCGCTCGAGTCATTGGTCCGACTCCCCCTGGCATTGGTGCAATCCATGAAGCTACATCAAAGACGCCAGGATCAACATCTCCCAACAACCCTGCATCGGTGCGCGATATACCCACATCAAGAATTGCAGCTCCAGGCTTAATCATCTCTGCCTTGAGGAAGTGGGCTTGGCCGATGGCGGCAACGACGATATCTGCTCGACGTGTGTGTGCAGCTAAATCTTTTGTGCCGGTGTGAGTCAAAGTGACTGTTGCATTCTCTTGCTTACGGGTTAGAAGTAATCCGAGTGGGCGACCAACTGTGAGGCCACGACCTATGACAACAACCTCTGCCCCATTAAGTGGAACGTTGTAGTGGTTGAGGAGTTCAACGATTCCTCGTGGTGTGCACGGCAGTGGCGCTTCATACCCTGCAACGAGACGACCGAGATTCATTGGATGAAGACCATCGGCATCCTTTGCGGGATCGATTGCCTCAAGGATTACCTGGGTATCAATTCCGCGCGGCAATGGGAGCTGCACGATATATCCGGTGCACTCCTTTGCGTTATTGAGATCACGGATTGCAGCGAGCACATCTGCCTGCGTTGCATCTGCTGGAAGATCGACTCGAATTGAATTAATTCCAACTTCTTGGCAATCGCGATGCTTTCCACCCACATAAGAATGTGAACCAGGATCATCTCCAACGAGAACAGTGCCAAGTCCAGGAGTGATTGCCTTCGCTTTCAAGGCAATTGTGCGAGCAGCAAGGTCACTCTTAATAGATGCAGCCAGTGCCTTGCCATCGAGAATCTGTGCGCTCATGGAGTAAACCTAACTTATTTCAGTGGTTATGCGTGAGAGAAGTGTCGAGTACCGGTAAAGAACATAGCAACGCCTGCCTTCTGCGCCGCGGCAATGACCTCTTCATCGCGAACAGAGCCACCAGGTTGAACAATTGCCGCTACCCCTGCGTTGGTAAGAATCTCAAGGCCATCGGCAAATGGGAAGAATGCATCTGATGCGGCAACGCTCCCCTTCACTCGATCCCCGGCACGATCAACTGCCAGTTTCGCTGAATCAACGCGGTTGACCTGCCCCATTCCAATTCCCACTGCAGCCCCACCGTGTGCGAGCAAGATTGCATTGCTCTTAACTGCGCGAACAGCACGCCATGCAAATTGAAGATCTGAAAGAACCTCAGCACTTACCGGAGCACCTGTGACCTGCTTCCAATTCGCTGCGCTATCGCCTTCAGCGTTAATCAAATCCGTCTGCTGCACAACAATGCCGCCAGAGACAGGGCGCATTTCTAGCGGAGAGATTCGAGTAATTGGATTGGTGAGAATTCGAATTGAAGGCTTCTTCATCAAAATCTCAAGCGCTGCAGGTTCATAATCTGGCGCAATGATTACCTCTGTGAAGATTTGTGAAAGAGGTTCAGCCATCGCAACTGTCACGGTGCGATTGGCGGCAATTACTCCACCGAAGGCAGAGACAGGATCACAGGCATGTGCCTTCGCATAGGCATCTGCGATGTCGCTACCAATTGCAACACCACATGGATTGGCATGTTTGATGATGGCAACACATGGCTCTGCGTGATCCAACGCAGCGCGCCAAGCAGCATCAGCATCTGTGTAATTATTAAAGGACATCTCTTTGCCATGTGATTGCACCGCATTCACAATTCCTGGAGGACCACCAGCGAAAACCGCTGCGCTCTGATGAGGATTCTCTCCATAGCGAAGTGAGCTCTGGCGCTTCCAGATCAGTCCAAGCCAATCTGGCATATCCATCGAAATTGTTGTGCCAAGCCAGCTTGCGATGGTGAGATCGTATTCAGCTGTCGTGCGAAATACCTCAAGCGCCAAGTTCTTGCGCTCATCTGCAGTAAAACCACCAGCCTTTATGGCGGCAATGGCTGCGTCATATTGATTCTCATGGCAGAGAACAGCGACTGAGCCATGGTTCTTCGCTGCTCCTCTCAACATCGAAGGACCACCGATATCAATCTGCTCAATGCAATCTTCGAATTTTGCGCCTGACATAATTGTCTTCAAGAATGGATAGAGATTGATGACCACTAAATCAAATGGTTCGATATCAAGCTCTTTGATCGCCGCAAGATGATCTGGATTATTTTGATCAGCCAAGATGCCTGAGTGCACTCGTGGATGAAGAGTCTTTACGCGTCCACCCATGATCTCCGGAAATCCCGTATAGCTACTTACCTCAGTGACAGCAATTCCGGCATCGCTTAATGTCTTTGCAGTTGAACCCGTTGAGAGAATCTCAACTCCAGCATCTGCCAATACTTGCCCAAGTTCGAGAAGGCGATCTTTATCGTAAACGCTAAGGAGTGCGCGACGTATTGGTTTGCGATTAGACATTAATTGGGCTCCAGATTCACTGCTTCAGAGTTGGTAATACCCGGCGGATGGTCGCAACAATGAGACCGCGTTCGACAATCTTAATGCGTTCATGGAGCGACTCTTCAGTATCACCTGCAAGAATCTCAATTTTCTCTTGGGCGATGACCTCTCCCGTATCAACTCCGGCATCAACCCAGTGAATCGAAGTACCGGTCTCATTCACCCCTGCAGCCAGTGCATCGCGGACAGCATGAGCTCCAGGAAAGAGCGGCAGAAGGGCTGGATGGCTATTGATAATTCTAAATCGCGTTGTGATCGCCTCTGGCAAGATTCTCATAAATCCGGCGCTCACCACGAGATCTGGACGCAAGGCGGCGATGAGAGCCTCTAGTTCGCTATTCCACTCATTGCGATCGGCCAGCATCGGGATGAGATAACTTTCAATATGGCGAGCTTCAGCACGTGCAAGCACCTGTGCACCCGGCTTATCGCAGATCAGCGCAACGACCTCTGCCTCAACATCAGAAAAGTCTCCATCAAAGATAGCCTGGGCTAGCGTTCCTGAGCCTGATGCGAGAATGACGATGCGCTTCAACGTGATCGCCGAGCTGTGATGAAGGTTGCGATTGCAGCGCCAAGAGATATCTCAGAGAGTGCAACTAATCCAAACTTCCAAATAGATACACCAAATGCGCCCATCTCAGTTGTCATCAGAGAGCCACTAGAAAGATATGCGACGATAACGATCAAGATACTCAGAAATAGCCCGCTCTGCAGAAGTAATTTGATTCCTGAATTTAAAGTCCAGTAAGCAAGAAGTCCGCCGATAGCGATAAAGAAGATTGCAGAAGCAATCAATAGTGGGTGGCGCTGCGTTGGCAAGATCCCCAGAAGTGGAAAGACTGGCAGCTGTTCTGTGTGGAGCCACCACGGTGAGACAAGTGTTCCGGTGCCGACGGCAAATCCAGAGCCTGCCGCATATGAAGCAAGTGCGATCGCAGCATTTGGCAGATAGAGAATATTGAGAAGTAAGAGGAGCGCTCCCCCGAAGATTCCAGGTTGCAGCGCTGTTGTTAACAACTTCACTTGGGCAAAATTGGTAAAGATCAAAATGCCAACGAGAACCATAAAGAAGCCGACAATTACGGAAACGATGCGAGTTGCCATCACCGCAGGAGCAGAAATTGGTAGACGCGGACCACAGGTAAGAGTTGCAGTTATTGAGAGAAAGAAAGCAAAGATTGGTGCGAGATACCACTGAGGTTGCACGGTTGGTGATGAAGTCAGGTATGCAATCGCGGTGACGATAATTGTGTAGAAGAGTGAGTAGATGCTGCGCACACCATTGGCATCATGGAAGTCACCCTGAAGGCGATTGAGGGCTCGATTAAATGTTGCGCGAATTGCAAAGAAAGGAAGGGCCATCGCCCCCCACGGTAGATAAGAGAAATACCCCGGAATGCCTGTGGGAGGTAGCGCGAGTGAGAATGGGATGTGGTGAGAACCGAGCCAGATCCAAGCTGCCCCTCGAATTGGATCTGTTGTTGTTCCGGTCGCACTTCCAGCAGTTGCCCAAGCAACGAGGGCTATAAATGCAAACGGGAGCAGCACAAGTGCTGCTCCACGTATTGCGTGAGACAACGAGACCGAGAGGACGCGTTGCATCGTTAAATTAGCGGCCGAGAATCTCGCGCATAAGGCGCGCAGTCTCGCTAGGAGTTTGTCCGACCTTAACGCCTGCTGCTTCTAGCGCATCCTTCTTTGCTTGCGCTGTTCCTGATGAGCCAGAGACGATTGCACCTGCATGGCCCATCGTCTTTCCTTCAGGTGCGGTAAATCCTGCAACGTAACCAACTACAGGCTTTTTCACATACTCTGCGATAAATGCAGCAGCGCGCTCTTCAGCATCGCCTCCGATTTCACCGATCATGACAATTGCCTCAGTCTCAGGGTCATCCTGGAATGCACGCAAGCAATCGATATGCGTTGTGCCAATAACTGGATCTCCACCAATACCGACAGCTGTTGAGAATCCGATATCACGGAGCTCATACATCATCTGATAGGTAAGTGTTCCTGACTTTGAGACGAGTCCAATAGGACCCTTCTTTGTAATATCAGCTGGAATGATTCCAACATTTGATGCCTCGGGACTGATGAGTCCTGGGCAGTTAGGTCCGATGATCTGAGTCTTTCCGCTCTTCAATGAGTATGCATAGAAGAATGCAGAGTCATGAACTGGAATTCCCTCAGTAATAACAACAACCAAGGGCATTGTTGCATCGATTGCATCGATGACAGCTGCCTTTGCAAACTTAGGTGGAACGAAGACAACTGAAACATTTGCACCGGTTGCGGCCATTGCTTCTGCAACGGTATTGAAGACGGGAAGAGATGTGCCGTCGATATCGACGACCTGTCCGCCCTTACCTGGTGTTACACCGCCGACAACCTTTGTGCCTGATGCCAACATGCGACGTGTGTGCTTCGTTCCTTCAGAACCAGTCATACCCTGAACGATGACCTTGCTGGAAGAGTTGATAAAGATTGACATTACTTTGCCGCCAATTCTGCAGCGCGTGATGCTGCTCCATCCATAGTCTCTGCCTGCTCCACTAATGGGTGGTTTGCAGCATTCAAAATTGCGCGTCCTTCAAGGACATTGTTGCCATCGAGGCGAACCACAATTGGCTTTGTTGCCTTTGGACCGAGAAGTTCAAGGGCCTGGACGATTCCGTTTGCAACAGCATCACATGCTGTGATTCCACCGAATACGTTAACAAAGACGCTCTTCACATCCGGATCGCCAAGGATGATAGAGAGTCCATCTGCCATCACCTGTGCTGATGCTCCACCTCCGATATCGAGGAAGTTTGCCGGGCGCATTCCACCGAACTTCTCGCCAGCGTATGCGACAACATCAAGAGTCGACATTACAAGTCCAGCACCGTTACCGATGATTCCAACCTGTCCATTGTCGAGCTTGACGTAGTTAAGACCCTTCGCCTTAGCCGCCTCTTCCAAAGCATTTGCCGTTGCACTATCAACGAGCGCTGCATGATCTGGCTGACGGAAATCAGCATTCTCATCGAGTGAGACCTTGCCATCTAGGGCGATGATGCGACCGTCTTCTGTCTTTACAAGTGGATTAACCTCAACGAGCGTTGCATCCTCAGATTGGAATGTCTCCCACAACTTCACGAGAACATCGCCAACTTGATCTGCAATATCTGCTGGGAACTGTGCCTGAGCAATAATCTTTGATGCGAGCGCCTTATCGATTCCATCGACGGCACTCACTGGAACTTTCGCTAGCTTCTCTGGAGTTGAGTGTGCGACCTCTTCGATATCCATTCCGCCGGCTACAGATGCCATGACGAGGAATGTGCGATTAGAGCGATCAAGAAGAATTGAGATGTAGTACTCGTCAACGATTGGCGCTGCCTGGGCGATCATCACCTTGTGAACTGTGTGGCCCTTGATATCCATTCCAAGAATTGCTGATGCCTTCTCAAATGTATCTGCTGGATCTACTGCAAGCTTGACGCCGCCAGCCTTACCGCGACCGCCCACCTTTACCTGCGCCTTAACGACGACCTTGCCACCCATATCTGCTGCTGCATCACGAGCTGCTTCTGGTGTTGTTGCCACTGCACCCTTAAGAACAGGGACGGTGTGCTTTTCGAAGAGGTCACGTGCTTGATATTCGTAGAGATCCACTCAAGGCTCCTTATAGGTTGTACATCCAGATACTTCTCTAATGATGGGCCAATCCTAAACCCGTGGGAGCGCCTTGAATTACAGCGGCGTGACGGGTGCGTAGCGGAGCAAGAGGCGCTTATCGCCATAGGCGCCAAAGTTGATGGTCGCCTCCGATTTATCGCCAACGCCGGAGGTGGCCACAACGGTGCCGAGGCCGAATGTGTCATGTGACACACGCTGGCCAATCTCAAGAACCATCGCAGATGAAACCTTGCCGGTAGCCCGAGGTGGCGGAGCTGTCGCTACCCGAGATTTACGTACAGCGCTGGAAGATGTGTAAGAAGGCTTGCCCTCGTTCTGCCATTGAATCAACTCAGATGGAATCTCATCGAGGAAACGTGATGCCGGGTTGTATTTCGGTGTTCCAAAAGTTAATCGGTATTCAGCGCGAGAGATATAGAGACGCTTCTCTGCTCGAGTCAAACCAACATAGGCAAGACGTCGCTCTTCTTCAATCTCTTTTGGATCATCAAAAGTTCGTGCATGAGGAAAGATTCCATCTTCCATGCCGGTAAGAAAGACAGTCGGGAATTCAAGACCTTTTGCGGTGTGAAGGGTCATCAAGGTGACCACTCCACCATGATCTTGCCCATCTGGGATCTCATCGGCATCTGCAACGAGTGAGACCTTCTCAAGGAAGCCACCGAGTGAAATCACTTCATCTTCACCAAGTTCATCGAGTGAACGATCTTCATATTCGATTGATGCAGAGACTAATTCCTGCAGGTTCTCAACTCGTACTTCATCTTGCGGATCAGTCGAAGCGGATAACTCTTTCAGCAGCCCTGACTGCTCAAGGGCTGCCTCAATGATTGTGGAGGGTTTGGTATTGACCTCAACCAAGACAGCTAGCGCTGAGATCATGTTGGTGAAATCGCTGATGGATTGCGATGCCTTATTCGGAACACCTGTTGCCTCGCGCACGCGCAAGAGCGCATCCCAGAATGAGATTCCCTGCGCTTGTGCAAAGAGGTCGACCTCTTCAATTGCTCGATCACCAATACCGCGCTTTGGAAAATTAATGATGCGACGCAAGGAGACCTCATCGGTGGGGTTAGCTAGAACGCGCAGATAGGCGAGTAAATCCTTTACCTCTTTACGCTCATAGAATCGAAGACCTCCGACTACCTTGTATGGGATTGCAGCTCGCATAAAGACTTCTTCAAAGACACGAGATTGCGCATTGGTGCGATAGAAGACTGCGGTATCGCCAGGCTGTGATTCATCTTTATCTTGAAGACGGCGAATCTCGCCCTTGATAAATTCACCCTCGTCATATTCAGACTCTGCCACATATCCGATAAGAGGTGCACCTGCACCAGAATCCGACCAGAGATTCTTCTCTTTTCGAGATTCGTTCTGAGAGATAACAGCGTTAGCGGCAGAGAGGATGTTCTGAGTGGAGCGATAGTTCTGCTCTAGCAACACTGTCTTTGCATTGGGGTAATCCACTTCGAATTGCAAGATATTTCGAATCGTTGCGCCACGGAAACCGTAGATTGATTGATCAGCATCTCCCACAACGCAGAGCTCTGCAATAGGAAAACCATCTGTTGCATCACCAGTCAGCTCTTTCACCAATTGATACTGCGCGTGGTTTGTATCCTGATACTCATCGACCAAGATGTGGCGAAAGCGAGAACGAAAGCGGGCCTTTGCCTCAGGAAATTGCTGTAAGACTTGGACAGTCTTCATGATTAAATCATCAAAGTCCATTGCATTGGCCTGCTTGAGGCGCTTCTCATACATCGCATAAACATCGGCTGTGATGGTGTCGTATTGATTCGTTGCCTTACTTAGGAATTCATAAGGAGTCTGCAATTCATTCTTTGCATTAGAGATGGCGTTCTGGAATTGACGCGCCGGGTATCGCTTGGAATCTAAATTGAGGGTCTCACAGACCTTTTGAATTAACTTCTGTGAATCTGCAGAGTCATAGATGGAAAACGATGAGCTATATCCAAGTCGCTCAACCTCTTGGCGCAAGAGACGCACACAGGCAGAGTGAAAGGTCGAAACCCACATTGATTTCGCAATCGGACCAACAAGCTCGGTCACGCGCTCCTTCATCTCCCCAGCTGCCTTATTGGTAAAGGTGATTGCGAGGATTTCATATGGCTTCACGCCCCGACGAGCCATCAGATATGCGATGCGACGGGTAAGAACTCGAGTCTTTCCAGATCCAGCGCCGGCAACAACAAGAAGAGGTGAATCTGCATGAGCAACAGCTTCCTGTTGCTGGGGGTTTAAACCCTCGAGCAGTTCATCATTACCGGACATGGCGCGGAGTCTATTAGGATTCCCTCCCATGGAGCCTTTGTCAGATTCTGAAATCAAGCGAGTCCTCGTCATCAACGCCCACCCAGATGACTCTGACTTTGGAGCATCAGGAACGATTGCTCAATGGGTAGCTAAGGGCATTGAGGTCAGCTATGTCCTCTGCACCAATGGCGATCAAGGTGGGGAAGAGTCAGGCTTCACCAAAGAAGAGATGCCAGCTGTCCGTCAGCGTGAACAACGCGCTGCATGTGCGGCTCTAGGTGTCTCTGATGTCACCTTCTTAAATTATGTCGATGGCCACTTAGAGCCAACTATCGCTCTCCGAAAAGATATCGTCCGTCAGATTCGACGCGTTCAACCAGATCGCATCCTCTGCCAATCTCCAGAACGTAACTGGGATCGCATCGGTGCCAGCCACCCAGATCACTTAGCTGCAGGCGAGGCGACAATCCAAGCGGTCTATCCAGATGCGCGAAATCCATTTGCCTTCACAGACCTACTTGATCAAGAGGGACTTCAGCCATGGAAGGTTAAAGAGGTCTGGATGCAAGGACATTCTCATCCCGATCACTTTGTAGATATCACCGATACATTCCACTTCAAGATTGCAGCTCTTAAAGAACATGCATCACAGACCGGCCATATGGAAAATCTCGAAGAGATGCTCCGTGAATGGGGTCAGCGCAATGCAGGTGTGGGCGAGCTACCTGAAGGTCGCATCGCTGAAGCTTTTAAGATTGTTAATACAAATTAAAGGCTTCAGAAATTATTTTGCTGAAGCTTTAACAATCTCCACCATCTGGATTGGATAGCCATCCCCAGCATAGTAAGCCTGATCGCCCTGCATCTTGTAGGCACCGACATCGCCAATCTTCTTTACAAGATCTAGGCCCTTTGTAATCTTTCCCCAGATTGTGTAATCAGGGCCAAGTTGAGTATCGGCATAGACCAAGAAGAACTGTGAGCCATTGGTGCCAGGACCTGAGTTGGCCATAGCAACTGTGCCAGCTGGATAATTCTTCGCTCCAGCCTTTGGCAAGTTCTCATTGGCATAACCCTTCCAACCGGTCGGAGAACCACTACCTGTTGCAGTGGGATCGCCACATTGAAGAACGAAGAGCCCTTCAGTTGTGAGGCGATGACAGAGAGATTTATTGAAGTAGCCGGCATTTGCAAGGACGCTCATATTGGTAACAGTCTGTGGTGCCTTTGGGTTAAGCGAGATAACAATGTCGCCACAATTAGTTGTGAAGGTGAGAGTCTTCGCCAACTTCTTTGCTGGCGCTGTTGGCTGCTTCACCTTCGCTGGCGTATGTCCCTGCGCCGTCGACTTCTTGCAACCAGGAACTGAAGTTGGCTTCTCTGCCGCCACTGAGACTGGGGCGAGCGTTGCGGTGAGCACGAGGGCAGCGAGAACTGCTGAGATCTTCTTCATCATTACTTTCCTATTCCTACTCTTTATTCCCACTCAATAGTTCCAGGTGGCTTACTTGTGACATCAAGGACAACGCGGTTAACTTCACGGACTTCATTGGTAATTCTGGTTGAAATCTTCTCAAGTACTTCATACGGAACACGTGACCAATCTGCTGTCATCGCATCCTCTGAAGAGACTGGACGCAGGACGATTGGGTGGCCATATGTACGACCATCTCCCTGCACGCCAACGCTGCGCACATCTGCCAAGAGAACAACCGGGCATTGCCAGATACTGCGATCAAGACCTGCAGCAGAGAGCTCTGCGCGAGCAATCACATCGGCCTCCCGCAAGATATCCAGACGCTCACGAGTGACTTCACCGATAATGCGAATTCCTAGTCCTGGACCTGGGAATGGTTGGCGCCAGACGATCTCACCCGGAAGACCAAGCTCGAGACCTACTTGGCGCACTTCATCCTTGAAGAGGGTGCGCAAAGGCTCGACCAATTTAAATTGGAGATCATCGGGAAGGCCACCAACATTATGGTGAGATTTAATATTTGCTGTGCCTGTTCCGCCACCAGATTCAACAACATCCGGATACAAGGTGCCCTGAACTAGGAATTCAACATCTCCCCCTGCTGCAATATCACGGGCAGCCTTTTCGAAGGAGCGAATAAATTCGCGACCAATAATCTTTCGCTTCTCCTCTGGATCTGTCACACCAGCAAGTGCTGATAAGAACTGCTCAACGGCATCGACAACTACTAGTTGAACACCGGTGGAGGCAACAAAGTCACGTTGTACCTGCTCGGACTCACCACTGCGCAAAAGCCCATGATCGACAAAGACACATGTGAGTTGGCTACCGACAGCTCGTTGAATAATCGCTGCAGCAACAGCTGAATCAACTCCACCGGAGAGGCCGCAGATTACGCGCTTATCTCCGATAACCGCCTTCGCGTTTGCGATCTCTTCTTCTGCAATATTGCTCGTGGTCCAGGTTGGCTTACACCCTGCGATATTGATCAACCAATTATTAAGGATCGCCTGACCGTGTTCAGAGTGAAGTACCTCTGGATGGAATTGAACTCCTGCAAACTTTCCTGATGCATCTTCAAAGGCAGCAATTGGCGTGTCAGCAGTGGAAGCCGAGATTGAGAAGCCACAAGGAACCTCAGAGACAGCGTCACCATGTGACATCCAAACAGATTGCGATGCTGGAAGACCTGCAAATAACTTTGATCCCGGCTTCACATCAAGTGGTGTGCGACCGAATTCAGATTTGCCGGTCTGAGCAACAACGCCGGCAAGTGCTGCTGCCATCGTTTGAAATCCATAACAGATTCCGAAGGTGGGAATGCCAAGTGCAAAGATTGCGGGATCAACCTTTGGCGCATGATCTGCATAGACCGATGATGGGCCGCCAGACAAGATAATTGCCTCAGGGTTCTTTGCTGCAACTTCGGCAGCGGTAATCGACGATGGAACTATCTCTGAGAAGACATGTGCTTCACGAACGCGTCTGGCAATGAGCTGCGCATATTGCGCACCAAAATCAACAACAAGTACTCCGTGGGGCGTACTACTTGCCATGGTGTGTCACAACATCAACGCGCTGGAATGACTTCACATCAGAGTAACCACATGTTGCCATCGCCTTGCGAAGTGCGCCAAAGAGGTTCATATCGCCAGTTGATGAATGCGAAGGTCCTACAAGTACTTCCTCCAAAGTGCCCACTGTTCCCACATTAAAGCGACGACCACGTGGAAGCTCTGGGTGATATGCCTCAGAACCCCAATGCCAACCAAGTCCTGGTGATTCAACAGATTTAGCTAACGCAGATCCCATCATCACAGCATCTGCACCGCATGCAATCGCCTTAGCGATATCGCCAGAGCGACCGACTGCGCCATCTGCAATAACGTGAACATAGCGTCCACCAGATTCATCGAGGTATTCGCGGCGAGCTGCAGCAACATCTGCAACCGCTGTAGCCATCGGAACTTCAATACCGGTAACGGTGCGAGTGGTGTGTGCTGCTCCCCCACCGAACCCGACGAGAACTCCTGCTGCTCCTGCACGCATCAGGTGAAGCGCACCTGTTGTTGTAGCAACGCCACCAACAATGACAGGGACATCGAGTTCATAGATAAATTTCTTCAAGTTAAGCGCTTCACCTTCAGCACCCACATGCTCGGCAGAAACTGTAGTTCCGCGAATCACGAAAATATCAACGCCCGCCTTGATCACAGCATCATGGAGTTCAACGGTGCGCTGTGGTGAGAGCGATGCGGCAACAGTAACGCCGGCATCACGAATCTGCTGAATGCGCTCTTTAATGAGCTCTGGGCGAATCGGTGCTGAGTAAATCTCCTGCATGCGACGTGTTGCATGCTTTTCTGGCATCGATGCGATTTCACCTAGCGGAATACGTGGATCGTCATAGCGAGTCCAGAGTCCTTCCAGGTTGAGAACACCGAGACCGCCGAGCTTTCCAATAGCAATTGCAGTCTCTGGTGACACTACAGAGTCCATTGGCGCAGCCAGCAATGGCAGTTCAAATTTATAGGCATCGATCTGCCAGGCAAGGCTTACCTCTTCAGGTGTGCGAGTACGACGGCTTGGAACGATTGCAATATCATCGAATGAGAAGGCTTGGCGTGCGCGCTTTCCTGGTGCGATTTCGATCTCCACTTACGCCTTCTTTCCATAGTTCGGTGCATCGGCAACATCGAGAACATCGTGTGGATGGCTCTCTTTCAGGCCTGCAGATGTAATTTGAATAAGTCGACCTTCACGGCGAAGGGTCTCGATATCAGGTGCTCCGGCATAGCCCATTCCACTGCGAAGTCCGCCAACGAGTTGGTGCACCACATCTGAGACCGTGCCCTTATAGGCAACCTTGCCTTCAATTCCTTCTGGCACAAGCTTGTCTTCAGAGAGAACGTCATCTTGCATATAGCGATCCTTGGAATAAGACTTCTTCTCACCGCGAGATTGCATCGCACCGAGTGAACCCATTCCGCGATAGCCCTTGTATTTACGGCCATCGATCTCAAAGAGCTCACCAGGAGATTCTTCGCATCCTGCCAGAAGTGAACCGAGCATCACGGTATGTGCGCCGGCAACAATTGCTTTAACGATATCTCCTGAATATTGAAGTCCGCCATCTGCAATTAAAGGAATGCCCGCCTTATTGCAAGCTTTTGCCGCCTCCATGATTGCGGTGATCTGCGGAACGCCAACGCCTGCAACGACACGAGTCGTGCAAATTGATCCTGGTCCAACGCCAACCTTGACTGCATCTGCTCCAGCATTGATGAGCGCCTGTGCACCAGCACGAGTTGCGATATTGCCACCGATAATTTCTGTCGTTGGCGAAAACTTCTTAATCCGTGCAATTGAATCAAGTACTGCGCGGTGATGACCATGCGCTGTATCAACAACGACGATATCAACGCCAGCATCGATCAAAGCTTGTGCACGAGCAAAACCATCATCGCCGACTCCAACAGCGGCTCCAGCCAACCCAACGTTCTTCACCAATTTAACGTGTGCAACTTGCTCTTCAATGGGAAGGTTGCGGTGAATGATTCCAACGCCGCCGGCCTTTGCCATTGCGATCGCCATCGCTGATTCTGTAACAGTATCCATCGCAGATGAAACAAGTGGAACAGCGAGAGAGATATTGCGAGTCAACCAGGTAGAGGTGTTGACCTCAGATGGGACTACCTCGGAGGCATCTGGCAGGAGGAGGACGTCGTCATATGTCAGGCCAAGGAGCGCGACCTTCTCTGAATCTATAGACATCGACATCTCCTCTATTTCGCTCAAGAGGTGATTCTAACGGCTCTTTACAGGCCTACCGCCCGCTTAATTTCCGCTGAAGCGTTGCCTAAACCCATCACGAGAGTGGCATCTGAGCACTCTGAAGGATCCCAGCCAGGGCCACCGAGAACAATCCGTGGCGCAGGTCGAATCGATGGCAGATTGCGATAGAAATCTGGGTTGGCATTCTGCGGAAAGAGCGCCCAGAGGAAGACTGCCGGTGGTGCAAGGCGAGTGACCGTTGCTGAGACCGCTTCAAATGGCGTGCGAGCACCAAGGAAGTGGGTCTTGATATTCATCTCGCAGAGAAGAGCTTCAAGGGCATGTAATGGAAGCGAGTGTGCCTCTTCGCCGACAGCTGCAATCACCACTGGATGGCCATTGACCGGACTCTCAATCGGCGTTGACCGCTCACGCAAAATCTTCTTAAGGATTTCAGTAAAAGCATGTTCAACCTCAATACCTTCACCAGATGCCTGCCAGGCTTCACCAATTTCAATCAGCGTTGGAACGATAATTTCATGCCAGGTAAGTTCAACGCCATCTTCATCAAACTCTGCACGAAGCGTCTCTTCCACGAAATCAACATCAAATGCCTGTAGGGCTTTATTAATTCCGGCAACAATATCTTCGCGCACCTCAAATTCGCGGACAATCTTCTCTAGCTTTACTGCGCCCTTACTCTTCTTCGCCTTCTCGGCAGCATCTGCTGGTGTGACACCTGCGCTAATAAGGCGGCGCATCATCATCAGCTTTGCGAGATCTTCGGGACAGTACTTGCGATGCTCGCCGGCTTCGTGGCTTGAAGCTCCAAGGCCATAGCGACGATCCCAGGTACGCAGGGTTGCAGGGGCGACTCCCAAGCGACGAGCGACAGCTGCCACTGTGAGGAGCTCCTCCTCGCTCTCGCCTGGCTGCGTCGTCATGGGGCAAGGATGGCTCAGAGTGGCTCAACTCACCAGTTGAAAATCGGACATTTAGGGCTAAATATCAAATTGAACAACTTTTGGAGCGCTAGCCCCTTGAACAACCTATGAAACGGTTGTACTCTTCAACTACACACCAGCTAAGTTCTAATAAGGAGCTTGATATGAACACATTCGCAGAGCGATCAGAGGCCTTACGTCCTATTGCTGACGAGTGGGATTGGCAATATCAAGGCGCATGCCGTGGCATGGATCCAGAGATGTTCTTCCACCCTGATGGAGAGCGTGGTCCCCGCCGCCGCAATCGCGAGAATGCTGCCAAGGCTGTCTGCGCATCATGCCCAGTCCTTCAGAAGTGTCGCGAGCAGGCGCTCGCTGTTGCAGAGCCTTATGGAATCTGGGGCGGTCTCTCAGAAGATGATCGCGTAGCAATCTTGTCACGTCGCGGTGTTTCACGAATCTACGAGGCCTCATAGAATTCACATTTCAATAAGAAACCCCGTCTCATTGTGAGGCGGGGTTTTCTTATTTCTCTCACGTAGCACTCTCTTATTTTGTGATGCTCCACTTAATAGTGACAGAAGCATGTCGAGAGGTAGGAAGATTATCCTTCTCAAGCCCTGGGAAGTTGAGTGAGTAACTTCCCTTAAGGCCCAACTTCTTCATCAGTGCGGCGACATTCTTTGCTCTATTTGTTGAGAGATATTTGATATCTCCTGGCTTTGGGTTTGGTTGAACCCATCCAACAACACTCACTGAGATCTTTGCATTTGAGGCAGCCTTAGCTAAAGCGCTCTTTACATTACGAGCAATCTTTGCAGCTTCTGCCTTCGTAATCACGACTGAGTTCATTCCGAAGTAGACTTCAAAACGAAGCTCGCCCGGCTTCACCGTTACAACTGCAGGAATCAAAGTGATTGGGACGGCAGCTGTTCGTTCAATGTTATCCGGGGTTAAGCCTTCAGCTTGGAATGTGTGCTCACCTTCTGGAAGGGCTGACGGCATCGGAAGTGTGGTGGTGAAGTTACCCAATGAATCTGTAATCACAGCTCCTAGCCAGATTGGTGTTGAGTAGACAAATACATCTACCTGACTAAATGGCTTAAATCCGGTTCCGCTTGTCGTCACGGTGTTTCCCTTTTCAATGACAACGCGAGCAGTTGAGTCTGCTGTATTACCCTGGACGAACTTCGTCGTTGAGGTGATTGAGATAGACCATTCAGGTGAAGATACGATGATTCCTGTCTGGGCATCGTTAGAGGTAATTGCGATAACCTCTGCCGCCTTACCTGCAGTCTGTAGCACCGGAGCATTCTTTGCCTCCGGAATCGCAGCTGGTGCTGCCTCCTTTACCGGCTTGCTCGGCGCGATTGGATCCTTCACCTCTGGCTTGACTGGCTCTGCCGGAGTTCCAGGCTTGATTGGCTCTGGATTCTTAGGATCCACAGGCTTACTCTTCACAAGAATCGTGACCTTTGCCTCAAGCTCCTCATAGTTAAGATCATTTGGCTTGAGCAAAACCTTCAAGATGTGTGTGCCTGGTTCAAGAATTGTTTCAATCGCAGGCGTGTACTCCAAGATTCCAGGAACGCTCGGACGAGCGTTGAGCTGAGTGGCTGTAAGTGGAGATGGATTGAAAATAGAGAGTGGATTGAACCAAATAATTGATGGCTTTTTCTTTGGCGCCTTCACCAGAATCTTAACTGTTGCGGTGAGAGGTTCGTAATTCAGACCATCAGTCGGTGTGCAGGTCACGGAAAGAGTGTGGTTACCTTCCGGTAAAAGAGTTCCGATTGCAGGTGTGTAAACACAGATTCCTGGAACACTAAAAATCGCATTGAGTTGAAGTGTCGAAAGTGGAGTATTAGTAAAAATCGATTCTGGATTTCCCCATGTAATTGTGGTCTTCTGTTTCACAATTGGAGCTGGTGGTGGAGGGTTGTTATTACTGTTATTTGCAGCTCCCACAGTAATTGATCCGGCAACATATGTGAAGGAGTAATTTGTGGCAGCAGCTCCAGAGCAACTGGTGGTCTGAGTAGTGCCAGCTGCCGACGAGGTTGTATATGAAGTAACACAGGTAGGTAACGTTGTTAATACAGAGCTATTTTCTGAGTTAACAAAACCTGAGTAACTGGCTGTAATCGTTGGGACAGCATCCCCGACCTTAATGCCGGAAGGTGATGATGCTGTAATAACTAATGGAGCTGCTAAGACCGTAAAAGTCTCAATCACATCTGAGGCTGGACCATATGTTGTGCCATCTCCAGCTTGGCTTGCCTTCAGCTCACACACTCCAACTTGGAGCAAAGTAATTGTTGCACCGGACACGGAGCTATTAGGAACTGTACAAATTGAAGTCGTATTACTGATGACCGTCACAACTAAGGGCGCATGGCTCGAAACTACTGTCCCAGTTGGTGAAGTCCCGTATGTTCTACTGCCTATCGTTGTCCAAGTCAGCGTCTGGCTGGCAAGACTTGTAATCGTGTAGGTACCGGAGTTGTATGTAATCGAATAGTTGCTTGAAGATCCATTACTAAATACTGCAGCAGATGGCGTGATCGTATAAGTGCCATCACTCGACGGAGCTGTCGTACTGCTTGAGTAGCTTCCAGATGAGAAGTTGAATGTGACTCCACTTACGGTATTGCTATTGACCAATCCAGAGATTTGGTATGTGAAAGTCGGAGTTGGATCACTTGCATTCTTACTCTTGTTATCTGCCGAAATAGTGAGGGGTTTAGCAGTAACGGTAAGAGTATCCCCCACATAAATTAACTGGTAATTCGAAGGTAGCGAGAGGCTTCCAACGAGGATGGAGTAGGTTCCAACATTCTCGCCTGCTCCTCGGGTAATTGAGCCTGTGAAAGTGTCGCTTCCTAGGAGAGCCGGGCTATGAGTGTAACTGAGGGAAGGATCACTAGCGCCATAAACCTTTGTCTTTGCCGCAGCTGTGACTGTGATTGGTTTTGCTGAAACTGTAAATGTTTCTTCGACGCTTGTTGCAGGAAGATATGCAGCATTTCCGCCTTGGGCTGATCTCAATACGCAATTTCCTAGAGAAAGTAAGGTGACTGTAGCTCCTGAAGTCGATGGGTTTGGAACAGTACAAACAGAGGGGGTCAGGCTAGTGATTGTGGTATTGAGACCACTTGTGGCTGGCGCGGTAGCCGTCGCTGTATCGCCGTAATACTTGGGTGTAATGGTCGTCCATGTAATCGTCTGAGAGGCGAGGTTCTGGGTCGTAAAATTAAGAATATTTCCATCTGCGCTGCCGGTCGTATTTGAGGCAGAGATACGGAAATAGTAAGTAGTGGCAGCAGTTAATCCCGTTAGCGACCAAGTTCTCGAACCATCTGTTGCCGTAGGAGAGTTAGCAGTTGTCACCGTGGTAATTCCAGTGGAGAGTGCTGAGTCGGTTCCGTAGGTGAAGGAGATAGAAGTGCTTCCTCCGCCACCTGTTGTGAAATCTCCATTGAGAACAGCTGTAGTAATTGCCACACTCGAAGCGGCTTGTGTGGTTGCAGTGGGTGCGCTTGGAGTGATCTGGAAACTCTGGGTTACTGGTTCTGCTGCAGCATAAGTTGCATCCCCTGCCTGAGTTGCCGTGATAACACAGAATCCAACGGCGACAAAGGTAATTGTGTTTCCACCGCTTGGAATCGTACAGATGTCGACTGTCTCACTGGTGTAGCTAACAGAAAGTCCAGTAGAACTATTGTCAGATGACTTTAGCGATGTGGCCAATGGGGTTCTCGTGAACGTGCCATCGGTAAATGGCTTATCTGCAAGAGCGGCGAAAGAAATGTACTGGGACGTTGTTCCTGTTTTGAACGACTTCTTCGTCGGAAGTCCACTAACAGTGCCACCTGAATAGGTTATTACGGCATAGTAGTAATAAGTCGTTGTGGTGTTGAGACCTGAAATGTCCCAACTGATATCCGTTGGAGATGCTCCAGCTAAAGTTGTGAGGGTTGTTGAAATGCTTCCATCTTCATTGAGATCAAATACGGATACAGTTGTCGAAGAACTCATATCAGAGTTGACGCTGTAAAAGAATTCGATCTTTGTAATTGATTGAAGGTTAGGGTCAATTGTCGCATTGAGGGTCGCTGTGGACACGCCAATATTCGTTGGAGTGGTAGTTGTGACGGTAGGTGCACTTGGCGCCTCATATGCTGTAAATGAGTAAATTGCTCCAACATAACGAGTTCCTGAAGAGAGAGCCACAATTCGGTAGTAGTAAGTAGTGCCGGCAGTTAACCCAGTAAGGTTAGAGGAGAAGTTGGTTGGGTTTGTTCCCGTTACAGCACCGAGTGAGATGCTGGTATTCGAAGAGAGAGTTGAACTTGTTCCCCATTCGAAGTATCCAGCGGTAGTCGTATCGTTGGCATCGATAGAACCATTGATGGTTGCAGTAGTCGCAGCAATCGATGTTGCAGGAGCAGTTAATGGATCTGGTGTGAGGGCAACCGTGATGGTTGTAGCACCAGAGACCTTTCCATCGCCGCCTACTGTAACTCTTACTCCCGGAATCGTTACTCCCGTTGAAGATACAACCTGTCGATCACCAATCTTTGCATAAGCTGTATTTGTGTATGTTCCTGCAACCGTAGGTACATACATCGTGTATCCAATTACGATGCTAGATGTGGATGTCGTTACAAACGGTCCGACAAAGTGCAAAGGTCTTGGGCTTAGTGACGCTTCAGCTGTAATGGTTTCCGGGTCAGATGTCGACGTAGCGCTGCCACTACCAATTTTAATTGTCGTAGAACCAGCTTTATATATTGCCCCGCTCGGAGGGGTATCCACAATTTCATCTGCCGTTGAATTTGCCGTCGATGAAAGAGTTAACGAATACGGAACTTCATTGTAAGAGTTGCCATTTATTGTGGCAGTTGGGTAAGAGCTATAGCTGCTTGAAGTCACCGCTTTTGAGAGAGATGCAGTGATCAGTGCTGAAGATGCGTTAATTGTTCCAGTTCCATTTGCATCTATAGCAGTGTGCTTAATTTGAGTGCCAGATGAGATCTGTGCGAGTGGTGAAATCGATGTGGAAGGTGCAGAGGCTATGACTCTAAAGGTGTAGGTGTTCTGGTAATAACGCTTTCCAACGAGGTTATCGGCTGTAGTCAAGAATGTCTTATATCCAGGCAGGGTCAAGCCACTTGAACTTGCCTCCGGGGCAATAGTTGGATCAACGAGAAGTCGTTCGCTATATGCTCGAATATCGGTTGAGTTGTTCCAGTTTGCGTTATCACCTGTAACAATTTGAACTTTTTCAAGTCGGAAAGCTCTTGTCGGAAATGACGAGTAAGCCGCTGGTGTAAACCAGAGAATTCTTCCCACATCTGGGTTACCTGCTCCAATTGTTCCCGTAGCTCCGATAGAGGTCACTGTGAAGGTTCCGCCGATACTTGGAATGGTGCTAACAGTTGTGCTAGTTGGCTTGTTAGCTGATGCCTTGATTGTTTCAGCAACTTTCTTAAATGAGAAGGTACATCCATATGGATTTGTGGCAGTCGCTAAATCAGGGCGCTTGCTCCAGACCTTCACATCGTGTGACTGTGCAATCTTTGATGATGCACTTGCCTTCAAGAGGAAGTAAACAGTCTGAGTTTTATTATTAGCGATATCTGGAAGCTGCATATATTGATCATTGGTATTGGCAAGAGTGACCTGACCGCCCGCAAAATTACTCAGTGAGACCCAGTAGCCCTTGATTGTTGCACCTGTTGTATTGGTAACTCGATAGCCAACATATGAAGCATCAATACGTGGACTCACACCTGTATCGATATAGAAAACCTTTGAATGGCTAGGGTTCACCTGGATATTGTTCTGAGCCGCAGAGCCCACCTCGCATGCGCTGAGCGCTTGAGCCGGCGCAATGCCTGTGATGCTCACAAAGAGGGTGGAGAGGAGGGCAAGAACAGGCAGGGCAACGCGATATCGTGAAATCTTCATACAAGCCATCTTTCGGTGGTCGGGCCGCCTCTAGGCAAATTACGGGTGAGCCTAGGGGTGAGTGAGTGCGACAACCATACCGTGAGTCTGGAAAAGGGTGATTTATTTGGGTGAGAAAAGGCCCCCGACTAGTCAAAAGTCGAGGGCCTTTTCTCATTTCTGAGATTTAAATGGCTAGTGGCTGTGGCCACCAGGTCCATGTGAATGGCCATGGCCAGCAGCTGCTGGCTCTTCACCTGCTGGACGCTCAAAGACCACAGCTTCAGTTGTAATGAACATCGCTGCAATCGATGCCGCGTTAGCAAGTGCTGAACGTGTCACCTTCACTGGATCGATGACGCCATCCTTGCGGAGATCGCCATAGACATCAGTTGCTGCATTGAATCCTTCATTGTGAGGAAGTGCGCGCACCTTGGCAACTACAACATAGCCTTCAAGTCCTGCATTTTCCGCAATCCAACGAAGTGGCTCATCGCATGCCTTACGGACGAGTGAGACACCAACAGCCTTATCACCTGTGAAGCCGAGGTTGTCGTTGAGGGCATCTGCTGCATGTACAAGTGCTGCACCGCCGCCGATAACGATTCCCTCTTCAACTGCTGCACGTGTTGCTGAGATTGCATCCTCAAGGCGGTGCTTCTTCTCCTTGAGTTCAACTTCAGTATGTGCTCCGACCTTGATGACGCAAACTCCACCAGCGAGCTTTGCAACTCGCTCTTGGAGCTTCTCGCGATCCCAATCAGAATCTGAGTTTGCAATCTCGTTGCGAAGTTCCTGAACGCGACCTTCAACAACCTTCGCATCTCCTGCACCATCAACAATTGTTGTTGCATCCTTAGTGATAACGATGCGACGTGCACGGCCGAGCTCTGTGAGCTGTACCTGATCGAGCTTCATGCCGATCTCAGATGAGATAACAGTTCCACCGGTAAGTACTGCGATGTCCTGGAGCATCGCCTTACGACGATCACCAAAACCTGGAGCCTTAACCGCTGCTGATGTAAATACTCCGCGCATGCGGTTCACAACGAGAGTTGAGAGCGCTTCGCCTTCAACATCTTCAGCGATAATCAGAAGTGGCTTACCTGACTGTGAGACCTTCTCAAGGATAGGTAGTAAGTCAGCGAGCGCCGAGACCTTTCCTGCTGAGATGAGTACGTAAGCATCATCAAGGACTGCCTCCATACGATCTTGGTCGGTAACGAAATAAGGTGAGATGTAACCCTTATCGAACTGCATACCCTCTGCAAATTCGAGCTCGAGCGCTGTAGTTGATGCCTCTTCCACAGTGATTACGCCATCTTTGCCGACCTTATCCATTGCCTCAGCAATGAGGTCACCAATTGCGCGATCTTGAGCTGAGATAGTTGCAACATCTGCAATCTCTGCCTTATCTGCAACAACTGAAGCGTTCTCGCGAAGACGAGCAGAAACTGCTGCAACCGCAGCTTCAATACCGAGCTTGAGATCCATTGGCTGTGCGCCAGCTGCAAGATTGCGAAGGCCTTCCTTCACCATTGCCTGTGCAAGGACAGTCGCTGTTGTTGTTCCGTCACCGGCAACATCGTTGGTCTTTGTAGCAACTTCCTTAACGAGCTGAGCACCCATGTTCTCGACTGGGTCTGAAAGTTCGATTTCCTTTGCGATTGTGACGCCGTCATTTGTAATCAACGGTGCACCAAAGTTCTTTGAGATAACGACGTTACGTCCCTTAGGGCCGAGCGTTACCTTGACGGTGTCAGCAAGAATGTTGACTCCGCGTTCCATTGAGCGACGAGCTTGCTCGTCGAATTGCAGCATCTTTCCCATAAGAGTCGTAACCCTTACTTCTCGACGATTGCGAGAATGTCGCGTGCTGAAAGTACGAGCAGCTCTTCGTTTCCGTTACGAACTTCTGTTCCTCCATACTTGCTGTAAAGAACAACATCGCCAACCTTGACATCCATTGGGACGCGGACGC
>JAURJS010000005.1 GCA_030832135.1 Candidatus Planktophila sp. | reverse complement strand
TCATGAAACTGACTTCTTTGTCAGAGACACTCTCTCTTGGGCATTGATGAGACATAACCAAGAAGCCGTCGTTGAAAAACTTATTCCGGAGTTGAATTCGCCCATCGCCCAATCTCGAAGCCAGGCAATTCACACCTTCTCAAAGATCGGCGATAAGAAGTACTACCCGTTGATTACTGATGAACTTCTCTTTGATGTGGAGGATTCAGTTGCATCAACTGCATGGCGGGCGGCATCGGTGCTTGTTCCTGATAGCGAGAGACCTGCTCTAGTTGAGAAGTTGATTACTCAGTTAGGGCGAGGTGATTCAGATCTGCAGTTCGCTCTCACGCGATTCCTGTGTGTGATTGGTGAAGCGATAGTAGAACCACTGAAAGAGGCGACCACATCCCCTCGTGACGATATTAGAGTTCAAGCAGAATTTACATTGATGCGCTATCAAGAGATGAAGTTAGAGTTTAAGAAGAAGGTTTAGCTCTTCTTGCGCACGTAAATCTGCTTCTTCACGATTGCTACAACTGTGCCATCGCCGCTCTTAATCTCAACCTCAAACCATTTGAGATATTTGCCTGAGGATTCAACTTCGCGCCTAATCTCATCGAGCTCTTCATCCCAGAGATGAAACTCTGCATAGACGGTGCTCTTTCCAGGTGAGACATATTCAATCTCGCTTCGTTTATCCCAGACTATGTATTCCTTGCCGAGGTTCTTCATGACCATCACCATGTAGAAAGGGTCTGTCATTGCAAAGAGAGATCCGCCAAAAAGAGTCCCCACATAATTTGTGGTGAGGAGCTTCTTCTTCAACCGAACCTTGGTATGGCGAAAATCCTTAGAGATCTCTCGCACTGAAATTCCCGAGAAGAGAAAGGGCGGCCAGAGATTGAGCATCCTGCGCATGCCTGCATGAGATGTCATGAGGGCTTGGAGTGGATGGTGTTTCTGGCTCATAAGTGTGAGTCTATCTGCAGGCATCCCGCATCGTATTTATAGGTCAATGAGATTATTAATCAGTCATTTGATGATGCCAAAAGGCGAATTGCACTTTAATTAGGCCATGAAAAACTTGTCACGACTCGTAATTTCAACGACGGTCATTGCCCTCTGTGTCAGCGTGTTGCCCATCCTGAATGCAGCGCCTACGGCGCGAGCAGGCGCTATCTGTCCAAAGAAAGGCTCAGTACAAGTTGTCGGTTCAAAGAAGTTCACATGTAAAGCCGTAGGAAAGAAGCTCCTTTGGGATAAAGGGGTGGCTGTGCCAAAGAAGGTCCCTACTCCTGCGCCCACACCTACTCCATCCCCATCTTCTACTTCAGCTCCGACTGAATCAGCTCCACAAGTTGCAATTGACACTAAGTGGTATGCGTGGAACTTCAGATATAACAGCGCGGGAACCTTGGAACGCAAAGGTGGTCCTGTAACTAACTGGAGTTCAGATTCGAACAGACCAGGCCAAACTATCGATCCAATCCGCGAGAAAGCTTTTGAAGAAATTCAGAGATACTCAAAGACCGCGACAAGCAAGCCTGGAGTTGTTAACTTTGCCTTCGGACCAAATGTGGATAGCGGAGTTGAGGCTGCATATCGTAAGTACTTCAATTCAAGTATTAAGTTCTTTGAATCTCGCATTCCTACAGGAACTGTTTTAAATGTAATTGTTACATCTGAGAAGGATGATGAATTTACAAAGACTAGTCTGGCGAAATTCTTGGGTAACCAGAGTCAGGCAAATGATTTCTTCAAGAGATACGAGCCTGAAATTCGCCAGTTTAGTTCCTTAGGTAAACAGTGGTCTGGCGGTGGAAGCGTGAGTAACTACGGTCCCGGCCAGCCTCTTCTCTACTTCGGATACGTCTGCTCTTGCTTCAACTCTGAAGACATACTTATGCCAAATGTTTCTCACGAAATTACTCACTACTTCCAATTTGCCACTACACCTAGTGTCAGAAAGCAGAATTTTGTAGGAAATTATCCTGATTGGGTCGAAGGTAAGGTCTATATTCCAAACTCAATCATGGAAGGTTCTGCAAATACTTTGGGAGCTGCAATCTTAGTTCAGCATGTTGGATGGTATTCAGACATGATGGATTGGAACTTGGGCAGATATAAGAACAACGGCAAGATCAAGACAATTGCTAGCACCGAAGAAGCTGTCGCTCTGATGAAAGCGACAAAGAGCTGGAACCTAGAGCCATTAGGTCTTGGTGAACTCAACTACTCACTCGGCCAACTCATCTGGGAGTACTACATCGCCAACTACGGCATGGAGTCTTACTTAACTCTCTTCGACAATATCGAGAAGTATGGAGATATTGAGATGGCGCTCCAGAAGACCGAAAACATCTCCGAGTCAGATTTCTATCAGAAGGCTGCCCCATATGTGATGAAGGCCTTTAACGCCGTTACTTCTTAACTGTGGGCGGCGAGGGTTTCGAACCCCCGACATCCTCGGTGTAAACGAGGCGCTCTACCACTGAGCTAGCCACCCGGCTGTGTACTGCTCGCGAATACTACTTTATAGAGCCCCACATTTAAAAACCGGCCAGAATTAAGCGGGGAATATACATATATGTCATCTCGATGTAACCCGAACCTATTAGAGTTTTCTCATGGCACTCTTCCAAATGCAGATCACACTCCCTGACCGTCCCGGCTCACTTGGGGCGATCGCCTCTGCAATCGGCGCTGCCGGCTGCGATATTCGCGAGCTCGTTGTTGTGAAGTCAGAAGATGGCAAAGGCTATGACGACATTACTGTCGCAGTGCCAGGCACAGATCCTTCAGATTTAGTAAACGTTCTTAACTCCATCGGTGGAGTTGAAGTACTGGGAATTAAGCCGCTCTAAATAGAATTAAAGGGCAGCGAGCGCAGCCTTGTAATCATCGTTGCTGCGAGCATCACCGAGACCGTTGACAACGCTCCAGCGAATGATTCCCTCTTTATCAATGATGAAGGTTCCACGGAGAGCACATCCACGAGCTTCATCGAGAATTCCATATGACTTCGCAACTGCGCCATGTGGCCAGAAGTCTGAGAGAACTGGGAATTTATATCCCTCTTGCTCAGCCCAGATGCGCTGTGAAAACATTGAATCGCAAGAGAGCGCTAATAGCTCGACGTTATCGTTCTGGAAAGATGAGAGATCATCGCGCATTGCGCAGAGCTCACCAGTACATGTTCCGGTGAATGCAAATGGAATGAAGAGAAGAACAACGTTCTTCTTGCCCTTAAATGATGAGAGCGAAACCTTATTTCCATTCTGATCTGAAAGTTCGAAATCAGGGGCTGCAGATCCAATTGATAATGTCATGAGAGAAACTTACCGCTTTGCTGTTTTGCGCGCGACCAAACGCGTTGCTGTCCAATCAGATGCAACGGCAAATGTTGAAGTCTGAGAGAGGCCGACATTGGGAGCAGCGTCTTGAATATCACTCGGCTCAACATGGCCATCTCGACCAGCTTTTGGGGTGAGTACCCAAATCGATCCCGCCTCTGAGAGATAGGTGAGAGCATCGACCAACTCATCTTCAAGCTCGCCATCGCCCTCACGCCACCAGATGATGACCGCATCAACAACTTCATTGGTCTCATCTTCAATAATCGAAGTGCCTGTAATCGCCTCGATACTGGCACGTAGTGATTGATCCGCATCGGAGCCACCGCCAATCTCCAGGATTAGCTCTCCAGGAACAAGTCCCATCTTCTCGGTACCTAGTCGTGAGGTACTCATCTGCTCTGCCACGGGCTAAGTCCAATAGATACCGGCCGGTTTAGCAATAGCTAAGGGCTAGTGGGTTTTTCGTGGGAAGCGGCTTTCTCAGGTAATGGGAGTCACGCCTGCCTATTTTGCCTCTGACCCCCTTATTGGCGAGAATATGCCCATGAGCGAATTCCAGGGCCAGGCGGATTACCTTCTCAATCAATTGGTGGATACCGATCCATCTGAGACTCTCGAATGGCAGCAGTCACTCGATGCCGCCCTTGAGGCAGCCGGTCCCGTTCGCGCCCGCTTCTTGATGCTCGCTCTGCTTAAGCGCGCACATGAACGCCAAGTACCTATCTCAAATCTTCGCACCACCGATTACATCAACACCATCACACCGCAGGCAGAGCCGCAGTTCCCAGGTGATGAAGATATTGAACGTCGCATTCGTTCATATGTCCGTTGGAACGCTGCGATGCTCGTGCATCGTGCACAACGTCCAGGCGTTGGAGTCGGCGGACACATCTCTACCTATGCATCATCTGCAGCTCTCTATGAAGTTGGTTTTAACCACTTCTTCCGCGGACAAGACCATGTCGGTGGCGGCGATCAGATTTTCTTCCAGGGACATGCAAGTCCAGGAATGTATTCACGTGCATTCCTTGAAGGACGTTTCTCAGAGAATCAACTCGATGGTTTCCGTCAAGAACTTTCACATCAGGGCGGCGGACTCTCTTCATATCCTCACCCACGTTTGATGCCTGACTTCTGGCAATTCCCAACAGTGTCAATGGGTATCGGACCAATCAATGCGATCTACCAAGCTCGCTTCAACCGTTACCTACACAACCGTGGAATTAAAGATACGAGTGATCAGAATGTTTGGGCATTCCTTGGCGATGGCGAGATGGATGAGGTCGATACTCTCGGCGCAATCGGTCTTGCATC
>JAURJS010000031.1 GCA_030832135.1 Candidatus Planktophila sp. | reverse complement strand
TAACGAAGAAGTAGGTATAAAAGCATGCGTACATATAGCCCAAAGGCAGGCGACGTAGTCCGTAAGTGGCACGTAATCGATGCACAGGATGTTGTGCTCGGACGTCTAGCAACTCACGCTGCGACACTTCTTCGCGGAAAGCATAAGGCGACATTCGCACCTCACATGGATATGGGTGACTTCGTCATCGTAATCAATGCGGAGAAGATCGCGCTCTCAGGTAATAAGACAACAACAAAGTTTGCACACCACCACTCAGGTTTCCCAGGCGGTCTTACATCGACTGTTTACGGTGAGCTCCTTGAGAAGCACCCAACACGCGCTGTTGAGAAGGCGATCAAGGGAATGCTTCCTAAGAACCGTCTCGGTCGCGAGATTGCAGGAAAGCTCAAGGTCTACGCAGGCCCAGAGCATCCACATGCAGCACAGGCGCCAGTCCCATATGTATTCACTCAAGTTTCACAGATCATCAAGTAAAGGAAAATAGAGAATATGTCAGATACAACTTTCGAACTTGATGAGAACGAAGTTCCAACTTCATACTCTTCTTCAACACCAGCAGCAGCAACAAACCGTAAGGCAATCACAGCACCAGGTGCTGGTACAGGTCGCCGTAAGGAAGCAGTTGCTCGCGTTCGTCTCGTTCCAGGAACAGGTCGCTGGGTAGTTAACGGCAAGACTCTTGAGAACTACTTCCCAAATAAGGTTCACCAGCAGCTCGTATCAGAGCCATTCCGCACAGTAGGTGCTGAAGGTACATACGATGTATTTGCTCGCATCAACGGTGGTGGAGTTTCAGGTCAGGCTGGCGCACTTCGTCTTGGTGTTGCACGTTCACTCAACGAGATCGATCGTGAAGCTAACCGTCCAGCTCTTAAGAAGGCTGGATTCCTCAAGCGTGATGCACGTGTTATCGAGCGCAAGAAGTACGGTCTGAAGAAGGCACGTAAGCGTTCACAGTACTCAAAGCGCTAATTTTTTTAATCTACAAATCCCGTTTGTTCCGTTAAAAAGAGGAGGTCCTAGTGACTCTCTTTGGAACAGACGGGATTCGTGGTTTAGCCAATGGTTCAATTCTCACGGCAGAGACAGCGTTATCTGCAGCTGTTGCTGCAGCCCATATCCTCGTTGAATCATCAAGCAATGCGGGAAAGCGCTCTAGCTCCAACGGCGAGGCTGAAAACAGCTCTCGACCAATAGCCATTGTTGGCCAAGATTCACGCGCATCAGGAGAGTTCCTTGAAGCAGCTGTTGTTGCAGGTCTTGCATCTGCCGGGGTTGATGTCTATCGCGTTGGTGTTCTACCGACTCCAGCGATTGCTCATCTTGTTAAGGCGAGAGGGGCAGATCTCGGTGTGATGATCTCTGCCTCCCACAACCCGATGCCAGATAACGGAATCAAGTTATTTGCTCGCGGTGGTGGAAAGCTCGATGACGCAATTGAAGCTGCGATTGAAGAGCGGATGGGGGAGCCTTGGGAGCGTCCCACCGGTCGCGCTGTAGGTCGAATCGTTAACGATGAAAATGCTGCAGCTGCATATATCGAACACCTACTCTCATCAGTATCTACACCACTTAAGGGTTTAAAGATTGTCGTTGACTGCGCCAATGGCGCATCATCTCTTGTCGCTCCAGCAATTTATGAGAAGGCCGGCGCTACTGTTATTGCAATCCATCACTCACCGGATGGATGGAATATCAATGAAGGCTGTGGTTCAACACATTTAGAAGATCTACAAGCAGCTGTCGTTCGTGAAGGTGCTGACTTTGGTATTGCTCATGATGGAGATTCTGATCGCTGCCTTGCAGTCGATGGCAGTGGCGCAGTTGTCGATGGCGATCAGATTATGACCATCCTTGCTATTGGATTTAAGAACCGTGGAAAGCTCAAGGAAGATACGATTGTTGCAACTGTGATGAGCAACCTCGGCTTCTTCCATGCAATGAAGAGCGCTGAGATAAATGTAATCACTACAGCTGTGGGAGATCGCTATGTTCTCGAACAGATGCTGGAAGGTAGTTATGTCTTAGGTGGAGAGCAATCTGGCCACCTCATCATCCGTGAATTCGCAGGAACCGGCGATGGAATCCTCACCGCTCTCTCACTGGCACAAGAAGTTGTCCGCACCGGTAAGTCGCTAGGCGAGCTTGCATCTGCAATGCAACGCTTTCCTCAGGTATTGATCAATGTTTCAGGCGTTGCAAAAGATAAGCTCCCAGATTCGACTGTCGTTGCCGCAGCTGTTGCAGATGCGCAGAAGCGACTAGGGGAAGCGGGCCGCGTGCTCCTTCGCGCCTCCGGAACAGAATCTCTGATTCGCGTTATGGTCGAAGCCTCAAGTGATAACCTTGCACAAGAAATCGCATCATCACTTGCTGCGGTCGTTAAGGCAGAACTGGGGAACTAATTCGTGTGCGGAATCGTCGGTTACACCGGGCCGCAATCTGCCTTTACCCCCATCGTTGAAGGTCTTCGCAGACTTGAGTACCGCGGTTATGACTCCGCTGGAATCGCCCTCGGAACTGGCACCTCACTCTTCGTTGAGAAGCGAGCAGGAAAGTTAGCAAATCTCGAAGGCGCACTTCCTGCCAATCTTCCAACAGTTCACTCCGGTATCGGCCACACCCGTTGGGCGACTCATGGTGGCCCAACAGATCGCAATGCTCACCCTCACCTTGATAACGAGGGGAAGCTTGCCGTGATTCACAACGGCATCATCGAAAATTACTCAGAACTTAAGGCAGAGCTAGAAAAGCGTGGCCATAAGTTTGAATCAGAGACAGATACTGAATCTGTGGCTCACCTACTCTCAGATCTCCGTAAAGAGCATGGCGGTGACCTCACCGCTGCAATGCGCGCAGCAGTGAAGCGCCTACGTGGTTCATTTACACTCCTTGCAATCCATGCCGATGCGCCACAGACCATTGTGGGTGTTCGCAGAAACTCACCACTTGTTGCAGGTTTGGGTGATGGTGAAAACTTCCTTGCATCAGATGTTGCAGCCTTCATCGATTACACCAAGCGAGCGGTTGAACTTGGCCAAGATGAGGTTGTCACAATCTCACCAGAGGGAATCGCTATCTGCGATCTTGAAGGCCAGGCACTGCCACTGCGCGAATATGAAATTACCTGGGATGCAGCTGCGGCTCAAAAGGGCGGCTTTGCTCACTTTATGTTGAAAGAGATCTTCGATCAGCCAAAGGCGATTGCAGATACTTTGATTGGCCGTCTCTCTGACAATGATCAGGTGCTCCTTGATGAGCTTCATATGTCTGATGCTGAGATCAAAGATATTAAGCGGATATCAGTGATTGCCTGCGGAACTGCCTATCACGCAGGCATGGTGGCAAAGTATGCAATTGAAAAGTGGGCGAAGATTCCAGTAGATGTTGAGATTGCATCTGAGTATCGCTACCGCGATCCGATAGTTGATAAGAACTCTCTTGTCATTGCAATTTCACAATCTGGTGAGACGATGGATTTGCTGATGGCGGTGCGCCATGCAAAGGCGAGTGGGGCTCGCGTTCTCGCTGTCTGTAATACAAACTCTTCTACGATTCCTCGTGAATCCGATGCAGTTCTCTATACCCATGCCGGCCCTGAGATTGCAGTTGCATCGACAAAGGCATTCCTCACACAGATTGTCGCTGTCTACTTGATCGGTCTTAAGTTGGCTCAGGTGCGCGGGAGCCTTAACGATTCCGAAGTACGCGATCTCTATAATGAGATGTTGGAACTACCAGGCAAGGTTGAGCAGATCCTTGAGACTATCGAGCCTCTTCGTGAGCTGACCCGTAAATTTGCAGCAAATAACACGGTGCTCTTCTTGGGTCGTGGAATTGAATATCCAATCGCACTGGAAGGCGCTCTCAAGTTGAAAGAGCTTGCCTATATCCATGCCGAAGGCTTTGCTGGCGGCGAACTCAAGCATGGCCCTATCGCACTGATCGAAGAGGGCACAGCGGTCATCGCAATTCTTCCAACTGCTGATGAGCATCAACTCGATGAGAAGATGCTGAGCAATATTCAAGAGGTGAAGGCGCGTGGAGCACGTGTCATCGTGATTGCAGCTGAAGGCGCTGAAGTAATCGGTGCTGAACACATCATCCGTATTCCCGTTGCCTCACCACTCTTCCAGCCAGTACTTGCAACAGTTCCGCTCCAAGTTTTTGCATATGAGATTGCAGTAGCTCGAGGTACTGATGTCGATCAACCACGTAACTTGGCCAAATCAGTCACTGTTGAATAATGATGATTGAGAACCGTCGCCGCCAAATGCGTCGGGCGCTGAAATGGAGCGCCAGCCTCTTCGCCGGCTTTCTCCTTATTACCCAGCAAGTTGTTACCTATGGCCCTATTACCGATATCGATGAAGCGCTGAGCGAAGCAGACCATCCTCGCTTTACGGGAATCTCCGCATTCCTCATTAGACGACTCGATGATTTAGGCCTTCGCGGAGTTTCCGGAATCGCACTATTGATTGTTGCCGTCTATATCTCCCGACGTTTTAAGACTTGGCGGCCAATTAATTTAGGGCTCCTCTCATTTATCTCATTAAATATCGTGGTGGGCGCATTTAAATATGGCTTGGGTCGCACCAAGCCACGACTGGGTATCGATCTACTCCATGCTGGAGGCATGTCATATCCCAGTGGCCATGCATCAAATGCAATCTTCATCTGGGGCATCATCGCCTATCTCATTTATCGCTATGCCCATGTCGATCGCTATCGAGGTCGCCTGGCTAGTGCCGGTGTCGCAACTCTTGCACTGACTGTCTGCACCGTCTCGCTCTTGCGCAATACACATTGGTTCTCTGATTTATTTGGCGGTCTCTTACTTGGCGGGGCCCTTCTTGTTCTCGTTATTGCTATCGATCGTTACTTTCCATCTGATAGCCAACTCCACTAGTCTTTACACATGATTGATGGAATCGGCATTGATGTCGTCGATATCAAGCGCTTCCATGAATCTCTAGAGCGCACACCAGGTCTGCGTGAAAAGCTCTTCACCTCAGCTGAAGCAACTGTTAAAGAGTCTTCTCTCGCTGCTCGCTTTGCGGCGAAAGAGGCGCTCTATAAGGCGCTTAGTCCAGAGCACGGACTTCAGTGGCACGATGCCGAAGTGATCAATCTGCCCAATGGAAAGCCAGCCTTTCTCTTTCGAGGTCAGATTGCAGATCTCATTGATGGCGCTACCGTCCATCTCTCCCTTTCTCATGATGCAGGGATTGCTTCTGCAATGGTGGTGATTGAGAGATGAGAGCAGAGGCAATCATTGATCTCAGCGCAATCAAGCACAATGTTGCACAGCTGAAGGCAAAATCAGGGACGCAACTGCTCGCCGTAGTGAAGGCTGATGCATATGGCCATGGACTTATTCCGGTGGCGCAGGCCGCTATTAGCGCAGGTGCAGATATGGTGGGCGTTGCTCTCCTGGAAGAAGCGATTGCTCTTCGTGAAGCAGGTATTACTGCACCAATCCTTGCCTGGCTTGTGCAACCAGGTTCAGATTTTAAGAGCGCAATCGATCTCGATATTGATCTCGCCGCAGCATCATTAAAGGCACTTCGTGAAATTACCGAGGCAAGTTCTCAGAAGAAAGCTCGCGTACACCTCGAGCTCGATACCGGAATGAGCCGTGGTGGTTTCTTAAGTGAATGGTCACAGTTAACCGCAAGCGATCTATCTGGCGTTGATGTGGTTGGAGTCTTCTCCCATTTTGCTCGCGCTGATGAACCGGAGGAAGCACAGAATCAAGATCAACTCGATAGATTTAATGAGATGGTCAAGGTGCTGGAAGGTTTTGGCCACACAAATATTATTCGCCATATTTCAAATTCAGCTGCAACGCTGAAGAACTCAGACGCAGCTCTCGATATGGTGCGAACAGGTATTGCAATCTATGGACTCACACCAGATGTTGGTATGGGTTCTGCGAAAGAGTTTGGGTTGCGCCCTGCTATGCAGCTTCGTTCTTCCCTCTATCTCGTTAAGGATGTTCCCGCTGGAACTCCCGTGGGGTATGGAGCGAGTGAATCGACAACTCGCGATACTAAGCTCGGTGTTGTCACCATGGGATATGCCGATGGCATCCCACGTATTGCACGAGGTGCTGGGGTTTGGATTAATGGTGAACGAGCACCCATTATCGGTCGCGTTTCGATGGATCAATTTGTGGTGGATTTAGGTCCAGATTCAAAGGCTCAATCGGGGGATTGGGTCGTCATCTTCGGTAATGGCTCGCATGGTGAGTACACGGCGGAGGATTGGGGCGCTGCCTGCGGAAGTATTAATTACGAGATTGTGACCCGAATTGGGCCTCGTGTGCCTAGAATCTACTCCGCTCATGTCTACTAATAAGAACTTGCTCGAAGCCAAAGATGTCAACGTCGCCTTTGGTGGACTCCGTGCGCTCTCAAAGGTAGATATTGCAGTGGGTCACCACGAAGTTGTGGGACTGATTGGCCCCAATGGCGCCGGTAAGACGACGATGTTCAACACCATCTGCGGAATCGTAAAACCTGATTCAGGAACATTCGCCTTTGATGGCAACCCATCACCATGGCCGGCGACAGATCAACTCTCATCTATCGGTATCGCCCGCACATTGCAGGGCGTCGGACTCTTTCCTGAACTGACTGTGACAGAGAATGTGATGCTCGGTGCTCATAAGTTTGCTCGCACCGGATTGCTCTCTGCTTCCTTCGGAGTCAATAGCCGAGATGAACGCCAACTTCGCGATCGTGCGCACTTTGCACTTGAGCGCGTCTATGCCGCATCCCTTGCAGATGTTCGCGCTGGTTCACTCTCATATCCTGATAGCAAGCGCGTTGCTATTGCTCGCGCACTTGTCAGCCATCCCAAGCTACTGCTCCTTGATGAGCCAGCAGGTGGACTTGGCGCGCAAGATATCGAATGGCTCAATAGATTAATTAGCGATCTCTCAGGAGAGATGTCGATTCTTATTGTCGAGCACCATATGGATGTTGTGATGTCAGTCTGTGATCGCATCTATGTTCTTAACTTTGGAGAAGTAATCTCATCCGGTACTCCAGATCATGTTCGTAATGATCCAGCGGTTATTACCGCTTACTTAGGAGCTGATGCCAAGTGACGCTCCACGTTGAAAATCTCACCGTTCATCACGGCGCAATTCAGGCGCTCACTCAAGTCTCATTTGATGTGAAAGTCGGTGAGCTCACCGCTGTGATTGGCTCAAATGGCGCTGGTAAATCAACACTTCTGCGCACTCTCTCTGGCCTGAAATCTGCAACAACAGGAAGTGCAGCTTGGAAGGGCCACAACCTCCTCCACGGTAAAGCTGAATCCCATGTTCGACATGGAGTCGCCCATGTCTCGGAAGGTAAATCTGTAATTCCAGAGCTCACTGTTGAGGAGAACCTCGATCTTGGAGCTCTCTGGCGTCGCAATAAATCTGAGAGCGCTTCTTCAAAGCGGGAAATCTTCGAGCTCTTTCCTCGTCTTGAAGAACGTCGCAAGCAGACCACAGAGACTCTCTCTGGTGGTGAACGACAGATGCTCGCAATTGGTCGCGCGCTGATGTCAAAGCCAGAACTTCTCCTCCTTGATGAACCATCACTGGGATTGGCTCCACTTCTTGTGAAGCAGATCTTTGAATCAATCGTCAATGTCACTAAGCAGTATGGCTTATCAGTTGTTCTCGTGGAGCAGAATGCAATGGGTGCGCTCAACATCGCCGACTCTGGAATTGTGCTCAACCTTGGTTCGATTGCAACAACTGGATCTGCCCAAGATCTCGCCTCCAACCCTGCAGTTCGCGCTGCTTACTTGGGTTACTAGGGGAGTACGAGATGTTTCAATTAATTAATACCCTCCTTATCGGAATTACCTCTGGTGCAATTTATGCCTTGATGGCGCTCTCCATCGTTCTTGTCTGGCGCTCCACTCGAGTTATCAACTTTGCCCAGGCAGGCCAGGCGCTCACATCAACATTTATCGGCTTCCAGACTCTCAAATATGTTGATTCATTCTGGATTGCGTTGGTTGTGGCGATGATTGGTGGTGCTCTTATCTCGGCGCTCATTGAGATCACCTTGATGCGCGTGCTTCTGAAGCATTCAACAAGTGGAGCAATTGCAGGTGTGGCACCGATTATTGCAACGCTCGGTCTCCTTGAAGTTATTCAGGCATCAATTACCTTGATTTGGGGAGGCGCTGATTCACTGATCACACCTCCTCTCTCTAACACTGGCTTTACCATCGGCACCAATACATTGGTCTTCTCACCGATGAAGTTGGCGATTATCGCCATCGTCGCCGTATTACTGATTCTCCTCACCTTGATTGTGCAGAAGACATCTATCGGACTCTCACTCCGTGCAGCTGCCTTCTCACCTGAGCTCGCCCGCCTCGCAGGTGTTCGAGTCGATGCTGTTCGCACCCTGGGCTGGGCTCTCTCTGGCGCAACTGGCGCTGTGGCGGGACTTCTCCTAGTTGCCAATGGAAATGGATCCTTCTCCACCGCATCGATTGAGTTCTCACTCTTACTGATCTCTGGATTTATCGCAGCCGTTATCGGTGGGCTAGAAAGCTTGCTCGGTGCAGTAATTGGTGGTCTCGCACTTGGAATTATCACCGCCTTTGTTCTGATGTATATCAGCGACTCACTCTTCTTTATTGCGCCATTTGTAATTTTGTTACTCGTTCTCTTTATTCGTCCGCAAGGGTTCCTCGGTAAGAAGGGTGGACGCCGTGCATAAGTCTTCAAAGAGCCGCTCAAAGAATAGTTCACATCAGATTTCCAATAAGGTTCGACTTCTGATCTTTATCGTTCTCGGATTCCTTATCTATCTCTTAAGCAATAACGTTGATGAGCTACGTGTCTATCAAGGTGCACAAGTTTCTTTCTATGTCATTGGCATTGCATCGATCATTCTTCTCACCGGTTACTCGGGCCAAGTCTCACTCGGACAAGGTGCGCTCTTAGGTGTTGGCGGTTATGCAGCAGCGCTCTCACATCTGCATTGGCATCTTCCTATTCCACTCACATTTGTCGTTGCAATTCTTGCCGCAGCAGGTGCTGGTGCATTATTAGGAATTGCCGCAGCGCGTTTATCTGGCCCCTATCTCGCTGGTGCAACGTTGGCGCTAGCGGTGGGTCTGCCATCGATTGCTAATCAATTCACCATCCTTGGAGGAGAGCAGGGCCTCTTCTTCGATGTGGGATTTCCACCAGAATCTCTTGGCGCAGATTTCACCCAATATAAGTGGTTCTTCTGGATTGCAGCCCTTGCAACTTTGATCGCTATTTTTTGGTTACAAAATGTTATGAGATCTCGCTATGGCCGTACATGGAAGGCGATTCGAGGCAGCGAAGTTGCGGCAGAGCTCGCGGGAGTCAATATTGCACGCGCAAAAGTCCTCGCATTCACCCTGAGCGCCGGCTTAGCAGGCCTTGCAGGGGCGCTTTTAGCGATGACTATCGGCACTGTCTCACCGAGCGCCTTCCCATTGGCCCTCTCATTTTCTTTGCTTACAGGTGCGGTTCTCTCTGGCGTAACTACCCTCGGAGGCGTCATGATTGGGGCAGTGACTCTGGTCGCTCTACCCGAGATCGTCGGAACGGTTGTTAACCGTGCTGGCGCATCAGAGGCGATAGCGACCAACCTGCCTCACATAGTTATGGGAACGCTCTTGATTCTGACCGTGGTCTTCGTACCAAATGGTCCAGTTGAACAGATGCGATCACGACGAGTGAAGAAGGAGAAGAGTCTCTAAATCCCGTAAGGGCCCTCAATGGAAGGAAAGAGATGAAATCTTTTAATCGTCGTAAGCTGATCACAGCTAGTGCGATGCTCGCAGTTACTTCGCTGACAGTTGCAGCAGTACCTGCAAATGCGTTCTCACCAAAGTCAGAAGTTGGTGTATCGACAAAGGAAATTAAATTAGGTGTAACGCTCCCAATGACTGGTGCAGCTTCACCTGGATATAACAAGGTTCCAGCCGCTATGAAGGCTTACTTTGATTATGTCAACGCCAACGGCGGAGTAAATGGTCGCAAGATCACTCTTGTAGTCAAGGATGATCAGTATGTGCCAACTCAGGCTGTAGCAAAGACAAATGAACTTATTCTTAAGGATAAGGTTTTCGCTCTTGTTTCTCCATTGGGAACAGCAAACAACAAGGCAGTTGCAGCATCTGTTAATCCAGGTAAGCGCGGCGTCCCTGTTCTCTTCGTAAATACAGGTTTCAGCGGATTCGCTGATGCAAAGAAGTATCCAACTACTTACGCTCTCTTGCCTTCATATGTAATGGAAGCAAAGATCATGGCTGAGTACATCAAGGATAACTTCGCCGGTAAGTCAATCGGTCTTGTTTACCAGGATGACGACTTCGGTTCAGATGCTCTTGCAGGCTTCAAGTCAGCCGGCATCAAGTTCGCAACAACAGTTGGATATGCATCTGGTTCACAGAGCGCAACAACTGCAGCTGGTTGGGTCACAAAGCTCAAGGCAGCAAACTGCGATGTTGTAATCCTCTTCGGTGTTTCAAGTGCAACAGCAGCTGGCCTCGGTACAGCAGCAGCGCTTAAGTACGCACCACAGTGGATCCTCGGATCAGTCGGTGGCGATGCAACAACAATCAAGGCATCAGGTGTTCCAGCTGGCGTTCTCTACAACGCTGTTGG
>JAURJS010000030.1 GCA_030832135.1 Candidatus Planktophila sp. | reverse complement strand
CGTCCAATAACTCAATAGCGTTTCGGCATCCATAGCGTGAGGGAAACACCCGGTCCCATTCCGAACCCGGAAGTTAAGCCTCACAGCGTCGATGGTACTGCACGGGTGACCTTGTGGGAGAGTAGAACGATGCCGGACTTACATTATAAAAAGGGCGCTGAGCAATCAGCGCCCTTTTTTATTTTTCACGCATAATTCTCGATGGGAGAGAAAAATGGCAGAGCGTAACGATCGACCAAGTCGACCTGAGGGTCGCGGGCCTTCATCAGGTCGTCCATCTGGAAGTGGTCGCCCATCTAATTCACGTCCCGGAGATCGTCCGTCACGTCCCGGAGATCGTCCGTCACGTCCCGGAGATCGTCCGTCACGTCCCGGAGATCGTCCAGATTCGCGCCCAGGTCGTGGAGGTCGCGATGACCGCGCTGGCGCAACTCGTAATGTCTCTGACGGTCGCTCTGTAAGTGATCCTCGAGGATTCCGTCCTGCTCCAATGGAGCGTGACCCATCTCGTGTGCGTCCAAGAATCTTTGAACCAGATATTCCTGAACATGTTACTGGTGAAGAGCTCGAGAAGAGTGTTCGTGCAGAGTTACTCAGTCTCTCTGCAGAGAATGCCAAGGTTGTTGCGCGTCATATGGTCTGCGTCAATCTCTATATGGATATCGATCCAGAGTTAGCGCATAAGCATGCAACTGCAGCTGCCTATCATGCAGGACGTCTAGCCGTTGTTCGCGAGACAGCCGGTTATGCCGCGTATCGCGCTGGACATTTTGAAATTGCGCTTAAGGAACTTCGAGCAGCAAATCGCATCTCTGGTGATGTTACTTCGTGGCCAGTAATGGCAGATTGCGAACGCGGTCTTGGCAACCCTCTGAAAGCCTTGAAAATGGCTGGTTCTCCAGAGGTTTCACGTCTTGAAAAGGCGGAAGAGATTGAGATGCGTATTGTGGCAGCAGGTGCGCGTCGCGATCTTGGCGAGTTTGATGCTGCAGTCGTCACTCTTCAATGTAGAGAACTACAGAATGACCGTGAACCATGGTCACTGCGTATCCGCTATGCATATGCAGATGCTCTTGAGGCATCAGGACGCCTCGAGGAGGCTCGTGAGTGGTTCTCAAAGTGCGCGCTCATCGATCACGATGAAGAGACTGATGCGGCGGAACGGGCCGAGAAGTAATTTCATCCACAGCGCCATACATTAATCTCATTAACGCTTTTCTTCTGTAGCAATATCGCGTCTTCATTAATTGGAGGCGTTTATGGGTGCAAGGAAGAAAGTGCTTCAAGAAGATATCGATTACTCTCTCAATGATTGTCTGCTGAGAGGACGAGTTTCCGCCTTAGCCACGGACCGTGAGTTACCAAGTGGAGAGCACGTCGTTGAGTTTCGATTGATAGTGACTCGAACGGAGAGAGAAGGCGTAGACACCCTTGATATCGCAGCATGGAGCGGAAAGAGCAGGAGAATAGCTCTCTCCCTTAAACCAGGGGAGTGGGTTGAGGTCTCTGGCTCTATTCGCAGGCGCTTCTGGCAAGGGCCAACAGGGCTTGCAAGTCGATGGCAGATTGAAGGCGAGAGCATTACACGTCTCTAACACCTCGTGGGGAGATGCGCCAATGGCGCTACCCGATACTCTTGCCTCATGGCAAAGACTCCCGCAAATGAGATCTTCTCAACCTTGAAGACATACTTCAATCAGCTTAGTGATGGCGAGCGAACTCCGGCTGAGGTTGCAACCGCTTTAAACGGCTGGGCGAAGGAATCTGCCGAATCAGTTAAGGCGAAGATCGCTGAAGAGGTTGAAGCGACAGTCTCAAAGATGGGCTTTATCAAACGGGAGGAGTATGACCTTCTCCTTGAGCGTGTTTCTCAATTGGAGAGCGCTGGATTAAAGAAGGCAAAGTCCATCGCTGGATCAAAGAAGAAGTCGGTGAAAGATTCATCGAAAATCTCGAAGAAGCCATCTACGAAAGTGGAAGCCAAAAGTGTGAAGAAGAGAACAACTAAGAAGGCGAGTATGTAATGAGCGATAATTTAAATCATCAGGGCGTAGGCGATTCTCAGGATGAATCAATCGTTGATGGCGTTCGCCGTGAGCTGGAGGAGATTGATTCAACTGATCTTTCAGAGCATGCGGCGCGCTTTGACGCCCTTCATAAAAAGTTGCAAGATTCACTTAACTCCATTGATGGACTCTAAGAAGCTCGTATTCCATGAAGACTCGTCTCGACGCTGAATTGGTTCGCCGCGAACTCGCGCGTTCACGCGAGCAAGCAGCGGACCTCATTGAGTCTCGCTCTGTTCTAGTAAATGGAATTCAAGCGACTAAACCTGCGACTCAAGTTGATGCAGAGACCTCCATCGTCCTTCAGGGAGATAGAAAAGATTTCGTTTCACGAGGCGGGCATAAATTAGCTGGGGCTCTCGATATCTTCACTGAAGTTGGTGTTGAAGGAAAGATTTGTCTCGATGCTGGTGCCTCCACCGGTGGTTTCACCGATGTCCTTCTCCGCCGAGGGGCAAAGAAGGTAGTTGCAGTTGACGTTGGATATGGGCAACTCGCATGGGAATTACGTACTGATGACCGCGTCAAGGTTCTTGATCGCACAAATATTCGCCACCTCACTGGAGATCAAGTAGGAGAGGAGATAGCGCTTGTGGTTGCTGACCTCTCCTTTATCTCACTCTCATTAGTTTTACCGGCGCTGGCTGCAGTCTCACGCTCTGATGCCGATTTTGTTTTGATGGTGAAGCCTCAATTTGAAGTCGGAAGAGAGAGATTGGGAGCAGGTGGAGTTGTTCGCGATCCCGAGCTTCGCAAAGCTGCGGTTTTAGATGTTGCCGAATCTGCATATGACGTCGGCCTTGGCACGATGGGCATTGCTGCGAGCCCACTTCCTGGCCCTGCCGGAAATGTTGAGTATTTCCTCTGGCTTCGTCGCGGCGCACCAGAGATTGTTGAAGCAGATCTAGATCGCGCGATTGCAGATGGTCCAGCATGAGTAAGCGTAGAGCAGTCGTATTTATCAATCCTTCACGTATCGAGGCGGTAAAAGCTGCCGAAGAGCTGGCATCGATTTTGATCTCACAGAACTTCGAACTTGTTACTCCTACTGATGTTGCGATTGCAAATATCTCACAAGTTTCTATCGATGCTATCGGCGAAGTGGAAGTTGCAATCGTTCTCGGAGGAGATGGAACGATTCTTCGTGGAGCAGAGGTAACTCTCACCCGCGATATTCCACTGCTTGGAATCAACCTTGGCCATGTTGGATTCTTAGCTGAGGTTGAGAAGCCGGAGATTGCTGCGATTGCAAAGAGCATCGTTGATAGGAGTTATGTCTACGAGAATCGCATGGTTCTTGGCTACTCCGTGCAGCGGGGCGGTGTTGAGATTTCACAGGGATGGGCTCTTAATGAGATTACCGTGGAGCGCGACAGCACAACTATGGTTGAACTCTTTGTCGAAATCGATCGACGACCACTCTCACATTGGGGTTGTGATGGGCTGATCTGCTCAACGCCAACTGGTTCTACAGCATATGCTTTTAGCGCAGGTGGCCCTGTTCTATGGCCTGAAATTGATGCACTTGTTCTCCTTCCAATCTCTGCCCATGCTCTCTTCTCGCGTCCAATGGTGGTCTCAACCAAATCTGAGATTGTCGTGACTGTTGAATCATCTGTTGCGCTTCTATCTGCCGATGCGCTGCGCAAGTCGCCTCTCATCGCTGGCGATCGAGTAATAATTACCCGTAATCCGCATGTGATTAAGTTGGCTCACGTGAATCCAACCCTCTTTACGGATCGACTTGTAGCAAAGTTCAAGCTTCCCGTTGAAGGATGGCGTGGTGAGTGAACGTACTTATCTAGAAGAGATTTCGATTCGCAATCTTGGCATTATTGAAGAGTCGCATCTTGAGTTAGGCAGAGGCTTAAATGTTCTCACCGGTGAAACCGGTGCTGGAAAGACAATGATTTTAACTGCTCTCAATCTTGTCCTCGGTGGTAAGTCAGATAGCGCACTTGTGCGAAATGGTTCGGAGCGACTTACGGCAGCTGCAACATTCTCTGTGAGCGGAGAACTCTCTCCTGAATTCCAGGTTTCCCTTACTGAAAATGACGCTGCAATCGAGGATCAACAACTCATCTTCTCTCGCTCAGTCACCGCAGAGGGAAAGAGCAAAGCTCTCTGCAGTGGTGCCACAGTCCCAGCTAGCGCCCTTGCCGACCTTTCTCAATATCTCATCGAGATCCATGGTCAATCTGCAAACACACAATTGGTGAAACCATCACGTCAACGAGAATTACTCGATCGTTTTGGAGGAGCAGCAATCGCTTCCGCGCAAGGCTCCTATGGCGCTCTCTATGAATCTTATATAGAGGCCAAAAACAAGATTAAGGCGATGAAATCTGCATCGTCGGTCAGAGATAGTGAGATTGCAGAGTTGGAAGAGTTCCTCGCTGGATGGAGCTCATTGAAAGCAACGCGAGGCGAGTACTCAGCCACAGTCGATGAGATATCCCGTCTTTCCAGCGTTGAAGATCTCCGCCTTGCAGCATCTGGCGCCTTTGAGACAGCCGCCAACGAAGAGGCAGGTGCCTTGACCGCACTCGGTTCAGCGAAGAGATTTCTGGAGAACGCCAAAGGTCGTGATTCAAAACTCGATGCAATCG
>JAURJS010000029.1 GCA_030832135.1 Candidatus Planktophila sp. | reverse complement strand
GACCAGCATCGCCCAGTAAGTCTTGCGATATGCGCGTAAACGCTCGAGGGTGCCAGTTTCAGACATGGCGGGAGTTTACCGTCTTTCGCAGTAAGTGAAGTTGTGCATCAAAGTAAAGCCCATCGAGCGATAGAGGCGATGAGCGCTCTCATTGGCATGCATCACACCTAGGCAGAGGATTTCTTCCCCTAATTCATGGGCTGCAGAAAGGCTGGCAGCCATCACTTTCTTACCGATTCCCTGACCGCGTCGTTGGCTATGAGTTGCAACAGAGGAGACGACGACTTTGCCAGATTGCCAACGACAGAGAGCTGCGACCCCCACTAATTCGCCCTGATCAATGGCCTCAAGCCAAGTCAAGATTTCATCATTTCCAGGAAAGACAGATGAGGATGGCGCATGTAATTCGAGAAATGCTGCGATCTCTTGATCGCTCTTAACTCGGGCTGGGATTGGTGCGCCAGCGGCGGTCGGAGCCCAATAGCAATCCCACTCAGCAACTATCTTCACATCAGCCGAGAGAGATGGAACCCCTCTGCTCTCCATTGAAAAACCGCTCCACTCAGGTGAAATTATCGGCGATGCACCAAATGCCATTCCATAAAGATTCTCATCTCGACGAGTAATCGATAAATTCTCACCATCGTATTCAGCAGAGATGAAGTGACTGGGCGGCACCCAAGTATCAAAGAATGGTGAACCGGGAAAAAGTTCTAGGTAATGGGTTCGTGCGAGATTGAAATCAGTACTCATTCGCTGCGGGCTCGTAATACGCAGAACTCGTTGCCCTCTGGATCTGCCATCACAATCCACGTTGCCTCAGGTTCATCTGCCTGGCCAACTTCAATTCGGATTGCGCCGAGAGATTCAAGGCGAGCAACCTCTGCTCCTTGATCTTCGGGGCGTAAATCAAAGTGAAGTCGGTTCTTCACCACTTTACGGTCTGGATTCTTATAAAAGAGAATATCTGGAATACGTCCCACCTCGGGGCTGCCATCGAGAAGTTCGATAACAACGCCTTCTTCATCGGCCTCTGTGATTTTCCAATCTAAAGCTGCGGCCCAGAAATCGGCGAGTAACTGTGGGTTGTCGCAATCGATAGTGATGCATTGGATCCTGAGTTTTTCGGACATAGCGAGAAGATTACCGCTAGATTTACAGTATGAGCCCAGTTGCAACTCTCTATCGCAACTCACAGGCGCGCAAAGACTTTGTCATCTCAGCGCTATTGATTGCATTCGGCATTGCCTGGCTCTTTCCGATTGCCTGGGCGCTCTGGTCATCATTTCGCCCTTACTCAGATGTGCTCAATCGCGGTTTATTCTCCTTTCCAAATGAATTAACTTTCGATAATTATTCGGTTGCACTCGAGAAGATGGCAGTGTTTCGCTATTTACTCAACACCTTAGTTATCTTGCTCCCAAGTGTCTTTTTCATCTTATTCTTTGGAAGTTTGATTGCCTTTGCTATATCCAAGTACAGAATTAAATATAGAAAATCTATTCTTTTAGCACTCACGGCAGGGAGTATGTTGCCGGCGCAATTTATCTACTACCCCATCTTCAAGATGTACATCTTTATCGGTGGAGCGCTGGGAGACAAAACGCTGCTCTATGACAGCTACATCGGTGTCATCTTGGTTCATATCGCACTTCAGACAGGCTTTGCTACCTTTGTCATGCATTCTCATTTAGAGTCATTGCCGAAAGAATTATCGGAAGCTGCCCAAGTAGATGGCGCAGGAGTCTTTCGACATTACTTCTCGATAATTCTGCCTATGTTGCGGGCGCCACTTGCGTCACTTGCCATCTTGTTTAGCGTCTGGATATATAACGATTTCTTCTGGGCATGGTCATTATTAAAGAGAGATCAATTTTTTCCGATTACGACATCGCTTACTCGAGTGGGGGCGTTTAGCAGAATTATTCCAGATCAGAACGTTCTCGCCGCAGGCGCAATCTTGGTTGCGCTTCCTTTGTTAATTCTCTACTTCACCATGAAGCGCTATTTCAGCGCAGCGCCGATTCTTACTGGCGTGAAAATCCAGAAGCACGACTGACTTGATCTGCAGTCAATCTGATTCCCGTATAGAGCTCAAATTGGATGGCGGCTTGCAGCGCCATAATCTCCATACCGGTAATGACAGCTTTATTGTGCTTAAGGGCTAACTCATAGAGTGGGGTTTCAATAGGCATAGCAATCACATCAAAGACGACCTTCGATCTTTCAATCATCGCTTCTGGAAAAGATAGTTGGCCTTCATTGCCACCACTCATTCCCAGTGGAGTCACATTGACGAGAACATCGGCGCCTGGGATATCTGTAAGGGAGCTCTCATCACACCAGGTGAAGCAATACTTATCCGCTAGCGCTCTTCCGGTTACTTCATTGCGAGATGCAATGGTGAGCTTGGTAAAGCCTGAATCTTTAAAGGCTGCGACGACTGCCTTCGCCATTCCACCAGAGCCTCGCACTATCACGGCAAAGTTCTTATCCACCTTATGGTTCTTCAAGGAATCAACGACTGCTTGATAATCAGTGTTATATGCCTTCAAGTATCCATCTGTATTCACAATAGTGTTGACGGCATCGATTGCAGATGCGGAAGGGTCCATCTCATCCATAAACGGGATAACTGCCTCTTTATGGGGCATAGAGACTGCAGCGCCGCGGATTTTAAATGCACGGACACCACGAACAGCGCCTTCTGCATCATCTACGGCAAAACCTTTATAGACAAAGTTAAGTTCAAGCTCTTCATAGAGAAAGTTATGAAACCTAGTGCCGATATTGCTCGGTCTTGCTGCGATAGAGATGCACATCTGCATCTCAACATTAAGGATGGCCATCTACCTAACCTAACTGTTGACGAATCTGATTGGCATGATCGAG
>JAURJS010000028.1 GCA_030832135.1 Candidatus Planktophila sp. | reverse complement strand
TACACAACTCCTTTTGTTGTAGATGCTGCGCAGCGTTCAAATGTCATTGGAACAATCAACTTCGATGATGCAATTGATGCAACAAAGGTTGCTGCTGCCCTTCGTGCCAATGGAATTGTTGATACCGAGCCTTACCGCAAGTTAGGTAAGAATCAGCTCCGCATTGCGATGTTCCCAGCTATCGACCCATCTGATATTGATGCCCTGACTGCATCTATCGATTATGTCGTAAGCCAACTCTCGTAATGCCAGCAAAGCTCACGCGCGATAGTTACTTTTGGACTATCGCACTTCAGACTGTCGTCGTTAACTTCTTCCTTGGTGGCTTTGGCCCCGCCCAGCCTTTACTTCGCGCAGATCAAGGCACATCGCTCACAATTGCAGGACTTCACGGAACTGCAATGGGTATCGCATCAATTGCGGCGGGCTTAGGTAACCCTTGGATCTCCCACAAGTTCGGTCGTGCAAATGCAGGCTGGATTGGGCTCATCATCTTTGTATCAGGATTGATATCACTCTCCTTCTTGAAGCCAGTACCTCTCACAATTCTTGCGGCAGCAGTCGCTGGCTTTGGAACATCAACGGTGATTAACTCATTCGTCACCTCAATTAATAGCCACTACGGTGCAAAGGCACCGCTTGCGATTGCGCAGGCAAATGGAATTGCATCAGTGGGTTATGTATTTGGAACATTCACTATTGGCTCGATTGCACAAAAGGCGCCTGACTTTTGGCGACTTGGTCTCCTGCTTATCTTGCCACTTGCCTTTTATCTCTACTTCTTCCGACGTGAACGCTCAAACGAGCCACATGTTCCAACAAGTGAAGGGCCGCAGGGCGGAAAGCTCTCACTAGCTTTCTGGATCGCTTGGATTGGTTTCGTTGCAACCATCTCAACAGAGTTTGCAACAGCATTCTGGGCGGCAGCTCTCGTTCGTGATCGCACCGATGCAACTGCTGCGATTTCAACTATTGCCATCATGGCGCTCGGAACGGGAATGGGTATTGGTCGCTTCTTTGGTGGCCGCATCATGCATAAGCTCTCACTCGACCATCAACTCTTAACCATCCTTGGACTTCAATTTGTTGGTTTCTTTGGAATCTGGTTCTCGCATAATCTTGCAATCAGTATGGTGATGTTGCTCCTGAGCGGCCTCGGTATCTCAATGCAGTTTGCTCTCACATCCCTACGACTCATCAATCACAGTGATAATCGCCCAGATCTCGCTATTGGTAAGAGCTCATTCGCTGCAGGTATTGCAATTGGTGGTGCACCATTCTTGCTCGGAGTCCTTGGCGATAGCTTTGGAATATCACGTGCATATCTCATGGTTCCAGTATTGATTCTGATTGCAGTTGCAATTGTTATTGCAGTCCCTGCACATATGTCACAGGAAGAGCTCGACCACTTAGAAGGTTAGGTTTTAGCGAACTCTACTTTTCGCAAGTTCTCCCAAAGACGAGACCAAGATCCAGCCAAATGAGATGATGGCAAAGATCAACGCCAGCACAATAACTCCGACTTCACCTGAGTTGAGCGCCAAAGCCAAGAATCCTCCAACGACAATCAGGAGGATTGGGGCCGCCACAAAGGTAATTGCCAGAGCTCTCACCGCATGGGTGGTGCGATTCTGAGCCTCCACCAGCGCATCAGTTGGTTGAGAAGTGCGAGATGGTGTCGCCTTTGTGGTTGGTTGAGTTGAAGTAGTGCTCTTCGATGCGAGAGTCTCTTCTAAGAGTTCACCTGATTCAGCTATCTCTTTAGCTCGTGGATCTATATAAGGAGTCTTACATGAAGGACACTTTGAATAGTTATTCATATTAAATCTTGTTGAGCAGACTTCGCACTCATGCATATGGTTCATGAAAGACTCCTTTTTCTATACGTGGGATTATGCAGGGTTTCTTCACGGCAGAGTTGTATGTGACCAGACATTTCTTAATTAAGAACGGCCGAGACTCTCAGATCCGCCGGCTCTTCTACCATATCTCTGAAGATTACCCAGATTGCTACCGCTGCCATGAGTGAAATTCCACCGCATGCTGCGATCGTCTCGCGCACACCGATGGTCTCTGTCATCCAACCAATTAAGAGTGAACCAAATGGCGTGCCACCCATAAAGATGAGGAGATAGATACCCATGACGCGACCACGTACTGCTGGATCTGAATGTGTTTGAATATATGAATTTGCAGAGATCAACATCGTGAGCGCGGTGATGCCACAGATAGGAAGCCAGAGCGAATACCAGAGATAGGACGGTGCAATCGAAAGCACTGTCACTGAGAGCGAGAAGAGAACGCCAAGCTTGATGATGTTACGAGTATTTCTCAGCCGTTCTAATCGGGCGCTTAAGAGCGCTCCGGTGAGCGAACCGACGGCAATATATGTGCCAAGCAGACCATAGGAGGCTGGTCCTTTGCCAAACTCTTTTGTTGCCATCAGCGCATTAAAGATTTGAAAGTTAAGTCCAAAAGTTGCGGCGAAGAAGACGAGCATCATGACCACATATAAATCAGGGCGGGCTAGTGCATAACGAATGCCTTCCCGAACAGTGCCTAGCGTCTCTTCTTTCTTTTGGATAAAGAAATCCTTTTCGCGCATTGCAACGAGCGCTGCAATCACAAAGAGGTAGGTGGCGCCATTGATAATAAATGATGACCCAGTGCTGAAATGTGCGATGAGAAAGCCCGATAGAGCAGGGCCAACGAGCCTGCCAGCATTGAAATTGGCTGAGTTGAGGCTGACCGCATTGGCAACATCCGAGTGGCCGACAATCTCCGAGGTGAAGGCCTGGCGAATCGGTGCATCTATTGCAGATGAGATGCCGAGAACCGCTGCACCAACAAATACATGCCAGAGTTCAATGACCTTGGCAACTACCAAAATTCCAATGACCACACTTGCTACCCCTGCGACGAGGTTGGTCCAGATTAAGAGTTTTCTCTTATTGACACGATCTGCCATCTTGCCACCGTGAAGACTAAAGAGAAGGACGGGTGCAAATTGCACTGCCGTCACAAGACCAAGGGCTGCGCCGTTGTTATCGGTCAGTTCTAGCACGAGCCAATCTTGAGCCACCCGTTGCGCCCAGGTGCCGATATTAGAGAGAGCATTTGCCGGATAGAGGATACGGAAATTTCGATGGCGGAATGCTCGCCAATTTCCATCCTTATCCACTGTTCTACGCATTACTCTTCTTCCATGTCATCAAGCAAGAAATCCACAATAACTTCAGTTATCACTCTAGTCTCAATCGGAACCATCTGCTGGGTTGCCGCTGGCGTTGTTGCACTTGCCATTGGAGCTGAGTCAAAGATCATCTGGACATGCGTCGTTGGAGCAGCGCTAGGAGTGACAGGTATTCGCTACTCAATACGACGAAATCGTAAGAGCGCTATTTAACGAGCTGCTTACGCTTCGAGTTGTGAAGCGATACCGCGGAGAACACGACCGAGGCGCTCTGCCTCAGATCCTGATGGATGGCGACCATGGCGAAGACCATTGCCCACCTTGTCGAGAATCTTGATGGTGTCTTCAATCATTGCAGCGAGATCATCATTATTGACTCGTGCATTTTCAGCCAGAGATACAGGTGCATCAACGATATGCACAGACATCGCCTGTGGTCCCTTACGTGAATCAATGACAGAGAACTCAAGCTTTGTACCTGGCTTTACCGTTGGCACGCCAGCAGGAAGAGCTGTCGCTGCCAAGTAAACATCTTCTCCTTCATCAGATGAGATGAAGCCGAAACCCTTTTCGAGGGAGAACCATTTCACGCGACCTGTAGGCATAGTGATTACTCCTTTGATGAATCGGTACTCGTGTAGCCGCAGGGGTGCGGGCAGGTGGCTAGTTTAACTTACAAATAGGAAGGCGCGGTAGTCGATTTAGGCGAGAGTGGCTTCGCTATGAGCGCCACAACCATGGTCAACCGAGACCACGCGAGCGTCATC
>JAURJS010000004.1 GCA_030832135.1 Candidatus Planktophila sp. | reverse complement strand
AGATATACCGGTTCACTCTGACGCAATTCAATCCTGGTCCAAGGTTCCCTTTTCATTTAAGGAGCTAGGTCTCTTCGCCGCATCTCTGAGCGGACATAAAGTCGGTGGACCGATTGGAATCGGAATACTTGTTCTGCACCGCGGAATCGATGTTCCAGCTTTGATCCATGGTGGGGGACAAGAGCGCGAGATTAGAAGTGGAACAGTGAACGCGCCTTCCATCATTGCACTCGCCTCTGCAATTTCGAAGTCGAGATACTCATCGCATGATGTTGCAGCGCTTCGTCATTCATTTGAGCGTGGCATCGGCCAGGTGATTCCTGATGCAGTGATTAATGGATCTGCAGGACAGCGCCTACCGGGTATCTCTAGCGTGACGATCCCAGGTGCTCTCAATGAGACTCTCCTCTTACTTCTCGATGGCGAGCAGATCTCATGCTCCACCGGTGCTGCCTGCACAGCAGGCGTTCATCGCCCGAGCCATGTCTTAGAGGCGATGGGAATAAGCGATGATTCAGTCATGTCCACGCTTCGATTTTCATTTGGCGCAACATCGACTCAGAGGGATGTCGATGCGGTAATTGCAGCTCTGCCAAGTGTGGTTGAACGAGCCAGGAGCGCGCGATGAAACTTATCGCCGCTATGTCAGGCGGAGTTGATTCAGCCGTTGCCGCAGCTCGCGCTGTGGAGGAAGGCCATGAAGTAATTGGCGTTCACTTGGCGCTCTCATCAAACCCGCAGAAGTACCGCAGCGGTGCCCGTGGATGTTGCACTATTGAAGATTCCCATGATGCCAGGCGCGCAGCAGATGTCATTGGTATCCCTTTCTATATCTGGGATATGGCGGAAGAGTTCCATGAGAATGTCGTTGAAAACTTTATGTCTGAATACAAGGCTGGGCGCACACCTAATCCATGTCTTCGTTGTAATGAGAAGATTAAATTTGCTGCAGTTCTTGATCGCGCAAAGAAGATGGGTTTTGATGGAGTGATCACAGGGCACTACGCACGAACTCGTGAAGGCGCAGATGGCAAGACTCTTCACCGTGCAATCGATCACCTTAAGGATCAATCATATGTTTTAGCAGTTCTTAACCGAGAGCAGATTAGCGGTGCGATATTTCCGCTGGGGGATACCGAGAAGGTTGATATTCGTATTGAGGCAGAGCGTCGTGGATTGGCCGTTGCACAAAAGCCAGATAGCCACGACATCTGCTTTGTTCCATCAGGAGATAACGCCGGATGGTTACGCGATCGCATGGGTAGTGAAGATGGTCCGATTGTCGATCAAGATGGTAAAGAGTTGGGCACACATAAAGGTGCCTATACCTACACAATCGGCCAACGCAAAGGTTTGGGACTTACCGTCCCCACAGCAGATGGTTCTCCTCGATTTGTATTAAAGATTGAACCAGTTACCAACACTGTTGTCGTAGGTCCACGAGAAGATTTAGCTGTGACATCAATGAAGGGCGAAAAGGCCATTGTCTGCGGGCCAGAGATTGCCCCTGGCTCACATCGTGGATTTGTACAGGTTCGAGCACATGGTGCAGCTCTACCTGCCTCTTATTCCTATAGCGATGGATATCTGAGAGCTCAATTAGATGAGCCTCTACTTGGCCTTGCTACCGGTCAAGCGATGGTTATCTATGATGAAGATCGAGTGGTGGCCTCAGCGACGATTTGCGAGACAGCATGAGCAACGTAGAGAAGAACCAAGCGCGCCATCGCATCACAGAATTAACGCAAGAGATTCGCGACCACCAATTTAAGTATTACGTTCTCGATGCTCCAACCATTACGGATGCGCAGTTCGATAAGTTACTCAAGGAGCTAGCGGCTCTTGAGGCGAAGAATCCAGAGTTACTAGAACCTGATTCACCATCTCTTGGCGTTGGTGGGGGTTTTGCCACCACCTTTGATCAACACGATCACATCGAGAAGATGATGAGCCTTGATAATGTCTTTGATGAAGATGAGCTGAGCGCCTGGTTTGATCGCGTTGAGAAAGAGTCTCCTTCACCGCAGTACCTCTGCGAACTTAAAGTCGATGGCCTTGCCATCAATCTCCTCTTTGAAGATGGTCAACTTACCCGCGCACTTACCCGAGGCAATGGAACTACCGGTGAAGATGTCACGCTCAATGTTAAGACCATCAAAGTTCTCCCACATGCGCTATCAGGAAAGAAAATCCCGAAGCAGATTGAAGTTCGCGGTGAAGTCTTCTTCCCAGTTGCAGCCTTCAATCAGCTCAATGAAGAGCTGGAGGAGGCAGGAAAGGCGCTCTTTGCCAATCCGCGAAACTCTGCAGCAGGTTCTCTGCGACAGAAGGATCCCCGCATCACCGCATCACGCCCCTTGAGCGTCGTTGTTCACGGCGTTGGCGCAAATGATGGATTAGTTTTTAAGAATCAATCAGATGCATATACAGAGCTGAAGAAGTTAGGGCTTCCGACATCCGATCGATTTAAAGTCTGTGGCTCTCGCGCTGAAGTAGTTGAATTCATTCATTTCTATGACGAGCATCGCCACGATGTGGAACATGAGATAGATGGCGTTGTAATCAAAGTCGATTCGATTGCAGAGCAGCGCAAACTTGGCTTCACATCGCGCGCTCCTAAATGGGCGATTGCCTATAAATATCCGCCTGAGGAAGTCACAACAAAGTTATTGGATATCAAGGTCAGCGTTGGTCGCACCGGACGCGTCACCCCCTTTGCCTTCATGGAGCCGGTCAAGGTTGCTGGATCAACTGTTACCAATGCGACTCTTCACAATCAAGAAGAGATTGAGCGCAAGGGCGTTCTCATTGGTGACACTGTAATTATTCGAAAAGCAGGAGATGTGATCCCTGAGGTTTTGGGGCCAGTTCTTGATAAGCGAACCGGTAAAGAGAAGAAGTTTGTCATGCCAACTCACTGCCCTGAGTGTGGTTCAGAACTTAAGGCGATAACTGAGGGCGATGTTGATATTCGCTGCACCAATCAACGTAGTTGCCCGGCGCAATTGCGTGAACGTATCTTCTATATCGGCTCACGCGCCGCCCTCGATATTGATGTATTGGGTCTTGAGGCCGCAATCGCCATGTTGGCAGATAACATTATTGAGGATGAGGGCGATCTCTTTGATCTCACCGAAGAGAAGTTAGTGAAGTCATCTTTCTTCACTAAGAAAGATGGCACAGCAGGAAAGAATGTTGAGAAGCTCCTTGCCGCGTTGGAAGAGGCAAAGAATCGCCCACTCTGGCGCACAGTTGTCGCTCTCTCTATTCGCCATGTTGGTCCCACCGCCGCACAAGCGCTGGCTGTTCGCTTAGGTTCAATGGAGGCAATCTCTCGCGCCACAGTTGAGGAGCTTGCCGATATCGATGGTGTCGGTGGTGTCATCGCTGAATCCATTGTCGAATGGTTCAGTATTGATTGGCATCAAGCGATTATCACGAAGTGGAGCGCAGCCGGTGTTGCGATGGAAAACATTGCGGGAGAGGCGAAGCCACAGACGCTCGCAGGTCTGACTTTTGTTGTTACCGGTGGCCTTGAGAACTTCACCCGAGATTCAATTGCCGAGACCATCACCGCCCATGGTGGTAAGCCATCGTCTTCAGTCTCCAAGAAAACTGATTACGTATTGGTGGGAAGCGACCCGGGCTCCAAGCTCGCTAAGGCGCAAGAGTTAGGCGTCACCATCATCGATGAGAGCCGATTCTTAGAGCTTCTCGCAGGAAAGTAGTAACCTTCTCTCATGTCTGCATATCTCAATGAAGTAACCCGCGAGCTGCCAATCTCTCCTTTGGCATTTGGAATCACAGCATTTGTTGTATTTGTTGCCTTGCTCTACGTCGTTCTTCGCTTCGACAAGTAATTACATATGCGTTTAGGGCTCTATGGCGGAACTTTCGATCCGATTCATAATGGCCATCTCCATGTAATAACCCGCCTCATCACAGAGAGAATCGTTGACCACATTCTTGTGATTCCTGCGGGGGAGCCAAGGCTTCGCAGCAGCGCGCCCCATGCAACCGGTGCTCAACGACGAATGATGTGTCAATTAGCAATCAAAGATCTTCCTGCTGACGTCTCAGTCAAAGTTGAGGTCAATCCCATCGAGATTTTGCGCATTGGCCCTAGCTACACAATCGATACCGTGGAAGCGGTGAAGCAGGCATATCCTGATGATGAAATCGTTTTAATCGTAGGTAGCGATGCCTATGAAAAGATCGATCAATGGCACCGAGTCGATGAGTTATTGCAGCTAGTTACGCTTGAAGTGATCCAACGCCCCGGCTATTTCGCAGATTCTGCGCGCGATATCGATGCAATTGATCTCTCTGCAACCCAAGTACGATTGCACCAGTCAGATCAGCTATCGCCATCTGTCGCCGCCTATATCAAGGAGAACAACCTCTATGTCAGCTAGCCAGAGCACAATCGCCCACACCCAGATTGCCGCACAAGCAGCTGCCGATAAGTTCGGAACAGAGATGGTCGCACTCGATCTCTCTGAGCAGGCAGTTCTCTCAGAGGTATTCCTTATCGTTACCGCGCAGAACGTGCGCCAAGTATCTGCCATCTCAGATTGGGTGGAAGAGAAGCTTCGCCTTGCTGGAGATAAGCCACTTCGCCGTGAAATCAGTGAAGAGTGGGCGCTCCTTGATTACTCAGATCTCGTTGTTCATATCCAGAGCAAGACGCTT
>JAURJS010000027.1 GCA_030832135.1 Candidatus Planktophila sp. | reverse complement strand
GACTTCTCAAAGAGCGTTGAAATTGCCATAACAATCAGAACAACTCCCAGTGCGAAGGCAAGTGCCACCGCACGTGAAGCGCCGTTCTGCTGAATAACGCGAAGGGTTGCAACGACCATGATCCAAACGAGTGAAGCTGGGATAAGTACCTTCCAGCCAAACTTCATAAACTGGTCATAGCGAAGACGTGGCAGTGATGCACGGAGCCACATAAAGAGGAAGAAGAAGAGGTTCACCTTAAGGAAGAACCAGATGATTCCAAACCAGCCACCTAGCCAAGCCTCAGTAAAACCAAGGCCAGGAAGTGCGTGGTAACCACCGAGGAATAGCGTTGTTGCAAGAGCAGAAACCGCGATGATGTTGACGTATTCCGCGAGGAAGAAGAGCGCGAATTTCAGTGATGAGTACTCAGTGTGGAAACCACCAACGAGCTCACCTTCTGCTTCTGCCAAGTCGAATGGTGCGCGGTTTGTCTCGCCGACCATTGAGATTACATAGATAACAAATGATGGGAACAAGACGACTGCGTTCCAGATGTGATCGTGCTGTGAAGCGACGATATCCGAAGTAGACATCGATCCGGCGTAGATAAAGACCGCAACGAGTGAGAGACCCATCGCCACTTCATATGAAATGACCTGGGCACTTGAACGAAGACCACCAAGTAGTGGGTATGTAGAACCTGATGACCAACCTGCAAGGACAACGCCGTAAACACCGATTGATGTAACCGCCAAGATATAGAGAACGCCGACTGGGATATCGGTCAACTGCATCGCTGTTTCACGACCAAAGAGTGTGACAACGCCAGTCATTGGGATTACAGCAAAGGACATAAAGCACATCGCTGCAGCGATGATTGGCGCTGCGATAAAGACGACCTTATCTGCAGCTGCCGGAATGATGTCCTCTTTAAGAGCGAGCTTCACACCATCAGAGAGTGATTGCAGAAGACCAAATGGGCCAACACGGTTAGGACCAGTACGTTGCTGCATCTTTGCCAAGACGCGACGTTCGGTCCATACAGCCATCAGCGTTGATACGACGCAGATTGCAAAGACAAGAACTGCCTTTACTGCGACAAGCCAACCTGGATCTTGTCCTAGAAGTTCTGCTGTTGTCATGCCTTCACCACCGTTACTAGTTCGCCGTGAACCGCATCGAGTGCGGTGAGTGCCTGTGAACCGAATGAATTACGTGGAATCCAGACCGCATCATCGTGAATATCTTCAACGAGAACTGGCAATGTGATTGAACCGTACGCATTAGAGATACGCACCTGATCACCTGTTGCAACGCCAGCAGCTGCTGCGCGCTTTTCAGAGATGACGGCGACTGTCTGACGACGCGTGCCGGCCAAATTATCTTCACCGCGCTGCATTGTTCCCATATCGAGCAGGCGACGCCATGAGGTGAGAACTGCTTGATCGCCAGATGCTGCAGGAGCTGTGCCTGGAGCAACCGGTGTAAATGGAGCACGTGCGCCATCCCACTTACCAAGCTGTGCAATCTCACGCGCTGTGGCAGAGACTGTTCCGAGCATGATGGATTCGCCCATCGCATCTGCAAGTGCTGACAAGATGCGAACATCGCTGCGGTTTTGGGATTCTGCAACTGCTGCATCAAATGATCGTGCGCGACCTTCCCAGTTAAGGAATGAGCCGGACTTCTCTGTCACTGCTGCTACTGGAAGAACAACATCTGCAACTTGAGTTACTGATGAAGAAGCAATCTCAAGTGAGACAACGAAGGACTTCTTGAGCGAGTTAAGGACTTTACTTGAGTGCAAGAGATCGTATGCATCAACGCCACCGACAACGACTGCATCGAGCTCATCGTTGCCAAGGGCTTCAATAATCTGATGTGTGGTGCGGCCTGGTATTGCTGGAAGTGAATCAACGCCCCATGCAGCTGCGATATCGACGCGCGCTGCTGAATCTGCAACCGGACGACCGCCAGGAAGAAGTGTTGGGAATGCGCCTGCTTCAAGTGCGCCACGCTCGCCTGCGCGACGTGGAATCCAGGCAAGCTTTGCACCGCTCTTTTCCGCAAGTGCCACAGCTGCTGAAATCAGACCAGCTGATTCAGAGGCGCGCTCACCCACGAGAATTACTGACTTTGCGGTGAGTGAAAGGCCGGCAACTGCTGCCGCCTCTGCGCCAGGAACAACCTTGATGAATTCAGCGTTGAGCTTATCCATCGCAATTGAACCCTTTGTCGCCACTGATGTGACCTTGAGGCCGCGCTTCTTAAAGTTCTTATTGATACGCAAGAAGACGATTGGTGATTCTTCCTCTGGCTCAAATGCAACTAAGAGAATCTGATCTGCTGAATCGATATCGCTGTAGTGAACGTTGAAGTTTCCAGCAACCTTCGCTGCGAGGAAATCGCCTTCTTCAGCACCTGAAACGCGGGCGCGGAAATCAATATCGTTTGTCTTCAAAGCAATACGGGCAAACTTTGCATAACCGTATGCATCTTCTGTAGTTACACGACCGCCTGTGAGAACAGCTGCACGCTTTCCCTTAAGTCCTGCCGCAGCTGCAGCAAGCGCCTCTGGCCATGATGCTTCAACAAGAATTCCTTCAGCATTTCGCACCATTGGTTGTGTGAGGCGATCTGTTGAGGTGATGTACTTAAATGCCCAACGGCCCTTATCGCAATTCCACTCTTCATTAACTGCTGCATCATCTCCTGCAAGGCGACGCAGTGTCTTGCCGCGACGAACATCGGTACGCATATCGCAACCAGATGCACAGTGCTCACAGCCAGATGGTGTTGAGACCAAGTCGAATGGACGTGCGCGGAAACGGTATGAAGCACCGGTGAGCGCTCCCACTGGGCAGATCTGAACTGTGTTGCCAGAGAAGTATGAGTTAAATGGATCGTTCTCATAGATACCCACCTGCTGCAGCGCACCGCGGTGGTTGAGAGTGATAAATGGATCTGAAGCAATCTGGTTTGAAAAACGTGTGCAGCGAGCACAGAGAACGCAACGTTCGCGATCCAGAAGAACCTGAGAAGAGATGTTGATTGGCTTCTCGAAGGTGCGCTTGTAACCAGTTAAACGTGACTCTGCATTTCCATTGCTCATCGCCTGGTTCTGCAAAGGACATTCGCCGCCCTTATCGCAGACTGGGCAATCGAGTGGGTGGTTACCAAGAAGCAACTCCATCACGCCTTTCTGCGCCTTATCGGCAACAGTTGATGTGAGCTGAGTCTTTACGATCATATTTGGCTCTACTGGAATTGTACATGAGGCCTGTGGCTTTGGAAATGCGCGACCATTGATTTCAACATCAACAAGACATTGGCGACAAGCACCGACTGGATCAAGAAGTGGATGATCGCAGAAACGTGGAATCTGAATACCAAGTTTTTCTGCGGCACGAATAATCAATGTGCCTTTAGGAACTGTGACCTCAAAGCCATCAATTACAACGGTGATCATCTCAACTGGAGTTACCTCTGTTGGTGAAGTTGCTTGCGTCGTCATTTATTTAGCCTCCGCAAAAAGAGTTGACTTTGATGCATCGAATGGACATCCACCACTTGTTACGTGGGCGATGTATTCGTCACGGAAATACTTAATCGAAGATGTGATTGGGCTTGTGGCTCCATCACCGAGCGCACAGAATGAACGGCCCATAATGTTGTCGCAGAGATCGAGGAGCTTCTGAAGATCAGCCTCGCTACCCTTTCCTTCTTCGAGATCACGCAAGATCTGTACCAACCACCATGTGCCTTCACGGCATGGTGTGCACTTTCCACATGATTCATGCTTATAGAACTCTGTCCAACGAAGAACTGCACGGACAACACATGTTGTCTCATCAAAGATTTGAAGAGCCTTTGTACCGAGCATCGAACCTGCTGCGGAAACGCCTTCGTAATCGAGTGGAACATCGAGGTGCTCATCAGTAAAGAGTGGTGTTGATGAACCACCTGGGGTCCAGAACTTCAACTTATGGCCGTTACGAATACCGCCTGCTAGTTCAAGAATCTGACGGAGGGTAATTCCAAGAGGTGCTTCAAACTGACCTGGGTTATTAACGTGGCCTGAGAGTGAGTAAAGAGTTGCACCCTTAGATTTTTCTGTTCCCATTGATTGGTACCACTCTGCGCCATTGGCAACGATTGCAGGAACAGCTGAGATTGACTCAACATTGTTCACAACAGTTGGACGTGCGTAGAGGCCAGCGATTGCTGGGAAAGGTGGACGAAGTCGAGGTTGTCCGCGAAATCCTTCAAGTGAATCAAGGAGGGCAGTCTCTTCGCCACAGATATAGGCACCTGCACCAATATGGAGAACGAGATCAATATCGTTACCGGTTCCAAATACATTCTTACCGAGGTAACCTGCCTTATATGCATCAGCAATCGCCTGGTTGAGACGACGGGCAACGTGGGTTACCTCGCCGCGAATATAGATAAAGGCATGCTTTGCGCGAATTGCATATGCAGCGATGATCACGCCTTCAACGAGAACATGTGGGTTTGCCATCAATAGTGGCATGTCCTTACATGTTCCTGGCTCTGACTCATCAGCGTTCACAACGAGATAGTGATCCTTGTTATCACCCTGTGGGATAAAGCCCCACTTCATTCCGGTGGGAAAGCCTGCACCACCGCGACCGCGAAGTCCTGAATCTTTAACCAGTTGGATCACTGCATCTGGATCCATAGCAAGCGCCTTTGCAGCTGCCTGATATCCACCATTGCGCTTATATGCATCGATAGTAAATGAATCTTTCTCATCCCAGTGGGCTGAGAGAACAGGAGTCAGGAGAGACATTTACTTTCCTTCCTTTGCAAGCTTGAGGCCGAGCAGAGTTGGTTCGCCTGCCTGAACACCTTCGTGGGCAAGTCCATCATCGAGACCTGCAAGAACTGCAGATGCCTCTTTGAAGGTAACAAGACGGTTTGGACCGCGAGTTGGTGCAGGTGGATTACCGGCACGAGCTCCATCAACGAGCGCCTTTGCAGATGCAACGGTCTGGTTGTCATAGAACTCCCAGTTGGCCATAACAACTGGCGCATAGTCACAAGCTGCGTTGCACTCAATATGTTCGATCGAGACTTTTCCATCATCTGTTACGCCATCATTTTCAAGACCGAGATGCTCTTTGAGTGATTCAAGAATCTGATCTCCACCCATGATTGCGCACAATGTGTTTGTGCAGACACCGATGTGATATTCACCAGTTGGCTTGAACTTGTACTGGGTATAGAAAGTTGCAACGGCAGAGACTTCTGCGGTTTCAATCTCAAGAACCTGAGAGATTGTCTCGATTCCTTCATTTGTGATGTAGCCAAAGATTGATTGCACATAGTGCAGCAGTGGCATGATTGCAGAGCGCTTGCGCGGATAGCGCGCAACGATGCTGTTCATAACATCTGAATTCAGTTGTGAGTTAACGGTTGTCATTATCGGTCAACGCCTCCCATTACAGGATCGATAGATGCAACAGCGCCGATGATGTCGGCAACCATTCCACCTTCGCTCATTGCAGATGTAGATTGAAGATTGTTAAATGATGGTTCACGGAAGTGAACGCGATATGGCTTTGTTCCGCCATCAGAGACGATATGCGCTGCAAGCTCACCACGTGGTGATTCCACCGCTGCATAAGCCTGGCCCGCAGGAACGCGGAAGCCCTCTGTTACCAACTTAAAGTGGTGAATCAAAGACTCCATAGATGAGCCCATGATTTCGCGGATGTGATCGAGTGAGTTACCAAGTCCATCTGCGCCAAGTGCAAGCTGTGCTGGCCATGCAATCTTCTTATCGGCAACCATTACTGGCTGACCATGAGTTGCATCCAACTTATCGATTGCTTGTTCAATAATGCGAAGTGACTGCTCGAGCTCTGCCATGCGAATCAAGAAACGTCCGTAGACATCACATGTATCTGCTGTGATGACATCGAATTCGTAATTCTCATATCCACAGTAAGGCTGCATCTTACGAAGATCCCAAGGAAGTCCTGTTGAACGAAGTACAGGTCCTGTAATTCCAAGTGTGGTGCAACCAGCGAGATCGAGATAACCGATTCCCTCTGTGCGCTTCATCCAAATCGTATTGCCAACGAGAAGTCGCTCGTTATCTTTAAAGTTCTTACGGAGTTCTTTAACAAGTTCACGGAGGCGAATTGTCATTCCCTCTGGAAGATCTTGCTGGACTCCACCTGGACGGACATAAGCCATATTCATACGTAGACCTGTGATTGCCTCGAAGGTATCGAGAACAGCCTCACGTTCGCGGAATGCAAAGAACATTGGGCCCATCGCACCGAGCTCGAGAGCTCCGGTGCCGAGTGCAACCATGTGTGATGAGATGCGGTTGAGCTCCATCATCAAGACGCGGATGATGGAAGCGCGCTCTGGAATATCGTTTGTGATTCCGAGCAACTTCTCGATTGCAAGACAGTAAGCAGTCTCGTTAAAGATTGGTGAGAGGTAATCCATACGTGTGGCAAATGTTGTGCCCTGTGTCCAAGAACGGTATTCCATGTTCTTCTCAATACCTGTGTGGAGGTAACCGATACCTGGGCGAACCTCGGTAACTGTCTCGCCTTCAAGCTCGAGAACAAGGCGTAATACACCGTGTGTAGATGGGTGCTGTGGACCCATATTGACAATGATGCGCTCTTCTTTTGCCTCACCGATCTCTGAAACCAATGAATCCCAGTCGCCACCGGTTACCGAATAGACAGTTCCTTCAGTGGTTTCACGGGTTGCTGCATATGGATCAAAAGTTGTCACTTGTATGACCTCCGGTTCTGTGGAGCCGGTGTTGTCGCACCCTTATATTCGACTGCAATTCCGCCGAGTGGATAATCCTTACGTTGTGGATGTCCATCCCAATCATCTGGCATCAAGATGCGAGTAAGACCTGGGTG
>JAURJS010000026.1 GCA_030832135.1 Candidatus Planktophila sp. | reverse complement strand
CAGCATCTGCTGAGTAATGTCTGTTAAGAGAACGGTCCACTCCAGCGGTCTGCGCATTGTTACAGAGGAAGTTCCCTCTGTTCGAAGCGCAGCTGTTGGTATCTGGGTCAATGTAGGTTCACGTGATGAAGCACCGGCTACGGCCGGTGCTTCTCATTTTCTCGAGCACTTGTTATTTAAGGGCACTAAGTCACGCACGGCGTTAGAAATCTCATCCTCCATTGAATCCGTTGGTGGTGAGATGAATGCCTTTACCTCAAAGGAGTACACCTGCTTCTATGCACGTGTAATCGATACTGATTTGCCGATGGCCATTGATGTTGTGAGTGATTTGATTACATCCTCGATTGTTACCGCCCTTGATGTTGATGCTGAGCGCAAGGTTGTATTAGAAGAGATTGCTATGCGTGATGACGATCCTTCAGATCTCGTCCACGACCTCTTTAGCGATACTTATTACGGAGATACCCAGATTGGTCGCCCAATCTTGGGCACAATCGATAGCATCAATCAAATGTCACGCAATACCGTCTTTAATTATTACAAGAAGAAGTACAAGCCATCAGATCTCGTCGTGGCTGTTGCAGGTAATATCAAACATAAGCGAGTGGTAGCGATGGTTGAAGAAGCGCTTTCACGCGATAACTTTCTCGATGTTATTGGTACGCCAAATATTCGCCCCAATACAACTATCAGGCGCGGACCACAGACTCCTGTGGGCTTGATGTATCGCAAGACTGAGCAAGCTCACATGCTCTATGGCATGGAGGGCGTTCCTCGCGCAGATGATCGCCGTTTTGCTATGGGTGTTCTTTCAGCCGCACTCGGTGGGGGAATGTCATCACGACTCTTTCAGGAGATTCGTGAGAAGCGCGGCCTTGCATACTCTGTCTATGCCTACTCACAACAATTTGCTGGCACCGGAACCATTGGCTTCTATGCGGGATGTAATCCAACAAAGGCAGTTGAGGTCGTCGAAATCATTCGCGAGGTCTTGAGCGATGTGGCAGATCACGGAATGAGCCATGAAGAGATTGAGCGCGCTAAAGGTGCTGTTCGTGGTTCTCTGGTGCTGAGCCAGGAAGACTCCGGCTCACGTATGAGCCGTATCGGCAAGAATGAGATTGTTTATGGCCAAGTGATGGATTTTGATGACATTCTCAAGGCAATCTCACGCGTGAGCGCAGAAGATGTTCGCGAAATTGCTAGCGAGTATCTGACTAAAACACCTACCCTTGCTCTCGTTGGACCATTTAAGAACCCAGCTAAGTTTGAGAAGGTGTTGAAGTCATGATCAAAGTAGGTGTGCTTGGTGCTCGTGGACGTATGGGCTCAGAGGTCGTAAAGGCTGTTACGGATTCATCAGATTGCGAACTCGTTGCCGCCCTCGATCAAGGCGACTCACTCGATGTCCTTGTTACCTCAGGTGCCCAGGTCGTCGTAGATTTCACAACTCCAGATGTTGTAATGGCCAATCTTGAATTTCTCGTCAAGAACAATATCCACGCGGTCGTTGGAACAACTGGATTCTCAGATGATCGTATCGCGACGCTCAATACATGGCTTGCTGCACAGCCAAAAGCTTGCATCTTGATTGCTCCAAACTTTGCTATCGGTGCAGTACTGATGATGGAGTTTGCAGAGAAAGCAGCAAAATTCTTTGAATCAGCAGAAATCATTGAACTCCATCACCCTAATAAGGTTGATGCTCCATCTGGAACAGCTGCCCGCACGGCAGCTCTCATCGCTGATGCTCGTAAGAAGGCAAACCTTGCTCCGATGCCAGATGCCACAACGAGCTCACTCGATGGAGCCCGTGGCGCTCTCGTAGGTGATGTTCCAGTCCACTCTGTTCGACTTCGTGGCTTAATCGCTCATCAGGAAGTTCTCTTTGGTGGCCTCGGTGAGACGCTCACAATCCGCCATGACTCTTTAGATCGCGCAGGTTTTATGCCAGGTGTACTTCTTGGCGTGCGTCAGATCTCTTCACATCCAGGGCTGACTGTCGGCCTTGAAAAGTTTATGTAGTAAATAGGAAAAGGGAGAAGACAATGTCATCACATCCAGAGATCACTATGTATGGAGCCGATTGGTGTGGAGATTGTCGTCGCTCAAAGCGCCTATTAGAAGAGCTCGATGTGCAGATTACTCATATCGATGTTGAAGCTGATGAGTCAGCTGCAGTTAAGGTCATTGAGATCAATGGGGGAGCGAAGTCGATTCCAGTCATCGTATTCCCTGATGGAACTCACCTGACTGAGCCTTCAGATAACGACCTTAAAGAGAAACTTGTTTCTCTCGGAGTTATTTCAGCCTAAGTAGTGGAAGGTCAGCGCACTTGCAGCAGCTGATCCAATGACAACTACTGGAAATGGCGCCTTTAACATCAGAGCAATCACAGCAACGCTCATTCCTACCACTCGCTGGTCGATAACGAGCTTGCTCTTATCGCCAAATGTCTGCACGGCAACCAGCGCGCTTAAGAGGGCTATAGGAATCAGGGTATTGATTCTTAAGACACGTGGGTTACTCAAATATTTCTCAGGCACGCTATGGCCAAAATACTTTAGCCCAAAAGCGATAAGGCTTGTGCCTAATACAGCAATCCAGAGTTGGCTCATGAGCGCGCCTTCCATCCGAAGGCGACAGCCAATAGAGCAGTACTGATAATTGGGATTCCTGCTGCGACAAAAGGTGTGAGTCCGAACGAGAGCGCCATCGCTGCAACGGCAAGCGCACGCTCTCTATTATTTGTTAGTCGTGGCCAGACAAGTCCTAGGAATGCTGCAGGCACTGCCGCATCGAGACCCCATGCAGCAGGATCGCCCATCGCCTGTGCACCGAGTGCGCCGACGATGGTAAAGAGGTTCCAGAAGATATAGACACCGATACCGGTGAGCCAGAAACCTTGACGCATCGCTGGCTCACCTAGCTCTGATTGGCCAAGAGCTACTCCAGTTGACTCATCGATCGTTACTTGAGCTCCAACTAGACGCTTCCAACCGCGAATCTTGAGCAGAGGCGCCATGCGCATTCCATAGAGCGCATTACGAATTCCAAGAAGTGAGGCTGTTGCAATACCTGAGATTGCAGATCCGCCTGCACCCAAGACACCAACGACGGCAAATTGCGATGCACCGGAGAAGGTGAGTAGAGATAAGGCGCAGGTTTGAATCAGCGAGAAGCCAGCGGCGATGCCGGCTGCGCCAAAGGCGATTCCATAAAGTCCAACGGTGAAGGAGACGCTGAAGGATGCAGCCGCCGTGGTGCGGTTCACTGTGGACACGCGGACATTCTGCCTCATAGATGCCAGAAGTGGAGGGGGGTTGCTCGATAAGGTGCGCCCATGTCTGAAACAAGCGAATATCCTGAGGTAGTTTTCCGCGACGATGTATCGGTCGAGCTCATCAAGGCTAGCGCCAGCGATGCTGATGTCATCTGGGCAGCGCGCGTCTCAACGGCGGGCGAGCAGTCGATGGATGAGATAGGTGAAGATCCATCCCGCTCCGCCGGATTGATTAACTACCTTGCGCGAGAGCGCCATGGCTCACCATTTGAACACACCTCAATGACATTCTTTATCTCAGCTCCTATCTTTGTCTTCCGTGAATTTATGCGTCACCGCATCGCTTCATATAACGAGGAATCTGGTCGTTACCGTGAACTCAAGCCTGTCTTCTATGTTCCTAACCAGGAACGTAATCTCATTCAGATCGGCAAGACAGGTGCATATGAATTTGTTCCTGGCACACAAGAGCAGTTCGAGGTCACAGTTGCTGCGATGAAGGATGCTTACATAGTCGCATACGATTCTTATAAGAAGATGCTCGATGCTGGAATCGCTCGTGAGGTTGCGCGCGCCGTTCTCCCTGTTGCGACATATTCATCGATGTATGTGACTATGAATGCCCGTGCTTTGATGAACTTCCTTTCGCTTCGCACCTCCCGCGAAGGATCACACTTCCCAAGCTACCCTCAACGTGAAATTGAGATGGTTGCAGAGAAGATGGAGGCAGAATTCGCAAAATTGATGCCTCTTACCTATCAAGCCTTCGAAAAATCTGGTCGCGTAGCGCCATAAAGGATAAGATTCGCAGATGAGTATCAACGCACCTTTCAGCCGCCTCATGACCGCAATGGTGACCCCTTTTGATAAGGATGGGGCGATTGACTGGGATGGCGTTGCAAAGCTTGCTCAACATCTTGTCGATACCGGCCATGATGGTATTGCCGTCAACGGCACGACAGGAGAGGCTCCAACGACAAAGTCATCGGAGAAGCTAGAGATCATCCGCGTTGTTAAGAGCGTTGTTGGTTCAAAGATTCAGGTTCTCTCAGGCGCTGGCGATAATGAGACGTCATACACTGTCGAACAAGCAAAGCGTTCACAAGATGCTGGAGCCGATGGCCTTCTCGTTGTAGTTCCTTATTACAACAAGCCACCTCAAGCTGGCGTTGAGGCACACTTTCGCGCAGTAGCCGCAGCAACTGATCTTCCGATCATGATGTATGACATTCCAGGTCGTACGGGTATTGAGATTGAGAATGACACTATCTGTCGCCTCTTCGATAGCGTCGATAATATCGTTGCCCTCAAAGATGCAAAGGGAAATAGCGCAAGCACATCATGGGTCATCCAACGCTGCGGTATTCCTGTCTATTCAGGCGATGACATTCTCAACCTTCCACTCCTAGCAGTGGGTGCTGTGGGATTTGTATCTGTCTGCGGCCACACCGTTGGCAATGAGCTCAAGGCGATGCTCGATGCTTGGTTTGCAGGAGATTCCGCTAAGGCGCTCGAGATTCACCAGAAGCTACTTCCAGTCTTCACTGGAACCTTCCGCACACAAGGTGCGATCCTCACCAAAGCTGCGATGGGGCTTATGGGCCTACCTGGTGGCACAACTCGTCTTCCTCTCGTCGATGCCACACCAGAACAGATCGAGCAATTGCGCAAAGATCTCACCGCTGGTGGCGTCGCGTTGAAAAATTAATAGTAGATGACACAACACCCTCATCCTGATTTAGGTACTCCGAGCAAACTTGCTGCCGGCGGCCTTCGCATCGTCGCACTCGGTGGAATCTCTGAGATTGGTCGCAACATGACTGTCTTTGAGACCGATGGCAAACTTCTTATCGTTGATTGCGGAGTTCTCTTTCCAGAAGATAATCAACCAGGTATCGATCTGATTTTGCCTGACTTTAGTTACATCCGAGATCGACTCGATGATGTCGTGGGAGTATTCCTCACCCACGGACATGAAGACCATATTGGGGCAGTTCCATACCTCTTACGTGAACGAATTGATATTCCGCTCTATGGCTCACCGCTCACAATCGCTCTGATTACCGCTAAATGTAAAGAGCATCGAATCGGTCCAATCACCCATGAGGTGCGTGAAGGTGATCGCTTTAAGCTAGATGGTTTCGATCTAGAATGCATCGCAGTCAATCACTCCATCCCAGATGCTCTTGCCGTTGCCATTCGCACCAAGGCGGGTATGGTCTTAGCAACCGGTGACTTCAAGATGGATCAGCTCCCGCTCGATGGCCGCACGACCGACCTCGCTAGCTTTGCTCGCTTAGGGGAGGAGGGGGTAGATATCTTCCTCGCCGATTCGACCAATGCCGATATCCCGGGCTTCACTCCCTCTGAACGCGAGATTATGCCCGCACTTCATAGAGTGATTGCAACAACTAAGAAGCGAGTTATCGTCGCATCGTTCTCTTCTCACGTGCATCGAGTTCAACAGATAATCGATGTTGCCCATGAAAATGGTCGCTGGGTCTGCTTTATTGGCCGCTCAATGGTGCGCAATATGAAGATCGCTGAAGATATGGGATATCTCAACGTTCCATCTGGAACAGTGATTGAACTTAAAGATCTCGATAACTATGGCGACAATGTAGTTTTGATTTCAACAGGATCACAGGGTGAACCAATGGCGGCGCTCTCGCGCATGGCCAATGGCGATCACCAGATTCGCGTTGGCCAGGGAGACACAGTTATCTTGGCATCATCTCTTATTCCAGGTAATGAGAACTCTGTCTATCGAATCATCAATGAGCTCACTCGTTTTGGCGCCAAGGTAGTTCATAAGGCAAATGCTCTCGTCCACGTTTCAGGACATGCGGCAGCAGGTGAGCTCCTCTATTGCTACAACATCGTCAAACCAAAGTATGCGATGCCTATCCATGGTGAATGGCGACACCTTAAAGCCAATGCTGAACTTGCTATTCAATCTGGCGTGCCACGCGAGAATACCTTTATCGCCGAGAATGGAATCGTGATTGATTTAGTCGATCACGTCGCCGAGGTCGCTGGATCTATTCCAGTTGGCTTTGTCTATGTAGATGGCCAGAGCATTGGTGATATCACCGAGGATTCGCTCAAAGATCGTCGCATCTTGGGTGAAGAGGGATTCATCTCTGTCATCGTCGTAATAGATTCTCAGAGCGGAAAGATTATCGCCGGCCCTGATATCCATGCCCGTGGCTTCAATGAGGATGTAGCTCTCTTTGATGAGGTCCGAGGCGATATCGAGAAGGCGCTAGCGCGTGCAGTTGCCGATGGAACTAATGGAACCCATCAACTCTCTCAGATCGTTCGGCGCACTATCGGCGGTTGGGTCGGCCAGAAACATCGCCGAAAGCCGATGATTGTTCCGGTAGTCATCGAGGTCTAAGGTCGGCGCGCCTTCCCTTATTCGCTAAAACTCTCCACCTAAGATTGAGCGTGTGGCTAAGAGAAAACGCACGAAGAATCAGAGCAGCAAGGGCGGTTTAATCGCGCTCATTGGATCTGGTCTGGCATCAGCCTGGCGCTTGATCGCCAAATCTCTCGGCTCATCTATCCGTTTTGTTGCCCGTGGCGCCAAAGATCTCGATCCTGAGCATCACCGCGATGGGGCAGCGCTCACCCTCTTCATCCTGGCCTTGATCTCTATCACCGGAACCTGGATGAGCTCGGATGCAATCCTGGGGCGCAATGTCTACTCATTCCTCTATGGAGCCTTCGGTTCAGTCGCCATTGTCACCCCAATTGTTCTTATCTACTTTGCGATCCGAATCTTTAGAACACCTGATGATAAGCAAGGGACTGGTCGCATCACCGTCGGTCTCTTGATTCTCCTCATAAGCTCCACAGGACTTGCCCACCTCTTCAACGGCTCACTGGGATATTCAAATCCTGAAGGCGCATCAGCGATACGTGAAGGCGGTGGATTACTCGGGTATTACGTTTCGATGCCGCTCGTGGCTGTGATGTCATCATTGCTTACCTATCCTTTCTTGATCGCGCTCTTCCTCTTCGGAGCTCTCGTAGTGACGGCAACTCCATTCTCTGAAGTCATCACTCGCATTAAGGTGATAGCAACATGGCTCAAATCAAAGCGCCCAGTGCGGGAAGAAGAAGATTTTGAAATTTCAGATACACCTCCCTTCGAAACACCAGTCGTTGCTTGGCATGAAGATGAGCCAGAGATTGAAGATGAGATCGAAGAGGCTGAATTTGATGAAGAGTTCACCGTTGAAGTTCCTAAGCCACTTGAAGCTCAACTCAAAGAGCCGGTAAAGAGTAATCAGCGCCCTGAGCAGTTGCTCTTGACCGGTGATTCCAAGTATGAACTTCCATCTCAAGATCTACTTAAGGTCGGGCCGGCTTCAAAGGGTAAGAGCAAGGCAAACGACACCGTTGTTGCATCTCTGACAGAAGTCTTCAAGCAATTTGATATCGATGCACAAGTCACAGGCTTTATGCGCGGACCGACTGTTACTCGTTACGAGGTAGAGCTTGGTAATGCAGTAAAGGTTGAACGCATCACCGCTCTCTCAAAGAATATTTCCTATGCTGTTGCAAGCAGTGAAGTGCGCATCCTTTCGCCGATTCCAGGTAAATCTGCTGTCGGAATTGAAATTCCAAATACCGACCGTGAAATCGTTGCTTTAGGCGATGTAATGCGCTCAAGCGTTGCAGGTCAGGATCACCATCCCATGCTCGTTGCCCTCGGCAAGGATGTTGAAGGAAACTTTGTCTGTGCAAATCTAGCGAAGATGCCACACCTTCTTGTGGCAGGTGCGACCGGTGCTGGTAAATCTTCGATGATTAACGCGATGATTACATCGATCATGATGCGTGCGACACCAGATGAAGTTCGCTTGATTTTGATTGACCCAAAGCGAGTCGAGCTCACCGCTTATGAAGGAATTCCTCACCTCATTACTCCAATCATTACCAACCCGAAGAAGGCAGCCGATGCCCTTACCTGGGTAGTACGTGAGATGGATCTTCGTTATGAAGATCTGGCAAATTTCGGTTTCCGCCATATCGATGATTTCAATAAGGCTGTCCGCGCCGGCAAAGTCGTTGCACCTCCAGGATCTGATCGAGTATTAGAGCCTTACCCATACCTGCTCGTTGTTATTGATGAGCTGGCAGATTTGATGATGGTCGCAGCGCGTGAGGTAGAAGAGTCGGTTGTTCGCATCACCCAGCTTGCTCGATCTGCCGGTATTCACCTTGTCCTTGCAACACAGCGCCCATCTGTTGATGTCGTCACCGGTCTGATTAAGGCCAACGTCCCATCACGTCTCTCATTTGCAACATCATCACTTGCAGATAGCCGCGTCATCCTGGATTCACCAGGAGCCGAGAAGCTCATCGGCCAGGGCGATGGACTCTTTATTCCAATGGGTGCCAGCCGCGCAATTCGTATTCAGGGAGCGTATGTCTCTGAACGCGAGATTGAGGCAGTTACCAATCATGTGAAGAAGCAGTTAAAGCCTCGCTATCGTGAGGATGTCACCGTCACAGCTCAATCTTCAAAGATGATTGATAAAGAGATTGGTGATGATCTCGATCTTCTCTGTCAGGCAGTAGAACTTGTCGTTGGAACTCAATTTGGTTCAACATCAATGTTGCAACGAAAGTTGCGCGTTGGTTTTGCCAAGGCCGGTCGCTTGATGGACCTCATGGAGTCTCGGGGAATCGTTGGACCATCTGAGGGATCCAAGGCTCGTGTGGTCCTCGTGACAAATGAAGAGCTTGATTCAGTTCTTGCCACGCTCCGCGATTATTAATAGCGGGTGGCTCAAGGGGTGATTTCCAAATATTTCACCCATATTTAAACCCTGCGCCTAGTAGTTCTTCCTTGAAGGTAGGTAAAATTACGACAGGATTTCTTACATGAGTCCTTTGCAAAATTTCTCTTTAGGTGGAGGTTCTATGAATCTAGGTGAGGTGCTCAGCACTGCACGCGCCGCCGCCGGAATCTCGCTCGATGATCTCGCTGCCATCACAAGTGTGCGCGCAGGACTTCTGATTGAGATGGAGAGAAATAACTTCTCAAATTGCGGTGGAGATATTTATGCGAGAGGGCATCTTCGCAATCTCGCACCGAAGTTAGGTCTTGATGCTGCTCAATTAGTTGAGCTCTATAACGCAGAACACTCGGTAGAGAGCAGAAGCATTAATGAGTTACTCGCAGAAAATAGCGTGACGCGAGTTCCACAGGAGAAGAAGAGCCTCTCTTGGAAAGTGCCAGCGGCTTTCTCATTAGTGATACTCCTCGTTCTGGGCATTGCACAAATTGTCTATTCAAATATCAACAGTTCAAACACGACAACTGCAACACCGATTGAGAGCGCCTCACCATCTGCGTCACCTTCGCCAGAGCCAACACCTAGCTCTGCAGCATCCGATACTCCTGCGACCGGAGGAGTCACTCTCTCTATCACAGCATCCCGCGGTAACTCTCTGATTGATATTGTCGTTGACGGTCAACATGTAGATAAGGGATCGATCTTTCAAGGAGAGAGCAAGTCTTTTGAGGCAACTACCTCTATCAGCGTTTTCTTCAGCAATCCAGCAGGGCTAGATGTGACCGTCAATGGCGAATTACTCGAACCACTTGGTGGACAGAATGAGGAAGTACGTCGCACCTTCCGTTAAACCTGTAGTATCACCCCATGTCTCGCACCGTCGCAAT